>JACRCS010000991.1 GCA_016218905.1 Deltaproteobacteria bacterium | reverse complement strand
CACCTCTTTGTCGAACTCCTCCTCGTCGTCCTCGTCCTCGTCCTCATCGTCGTCGTCGAACTCGACCTCGTCTTCGTCCTCGTCCTCGTCCTCAGCCTCGACCTTCACCTCGGTCTTCGCCGCCGGAGCACAGGGAACGTGCCCAACGTCTTGGGCCGAGGCTGGGGCCACCTTGACGCTCCGGGCTGGCGGGGATTAGGCTGCGGCGCGCGCGGGGCGACGAGGAACGAGGGAGGTCTCTCGGAAAGCGCCGCTGGGAGGGAGTGGTCTTCGATGCAGAACCCAAGGGTCGCGGTGGTGGGCGTAGGCCACCTGGGCCAGCACCATGCCCGCATCTTCCATGAACTGGGCGTGCTAAGCGCCGTAGCCGACTCCGACGCCGGTCGGGCCGCGGAGGTCGCCTCACGTTACCGAGTCCCTCACTCGACCGACTACCGGACCCTCCTGGACGGGGTCGACGGGGTCAGCATCGCCGTGCCTACCCAATACCACTTTGAGGTCGCCAAGGACTTCCTGGAGCGCGGGATCCCTGCCCTGGTGGAGAAGCCCCTCACGCGGACGATCGAAGAGGGGGAAGAGCTCGTCCGCATCGCTCGCGCCCGCGGAGCCCACCTGCAGGTCGGACACGTGGAGCGCTTCAACCCTGCCGTCGAGGCCATCCTCGGCCACGTCCGCAAGCCGCGGTTCATCGAGGTCCACCGGCTCTCACCCTTCCGCTTCCGGTCGAGCGACATCGATGTCGTCATGGACCTGATGATCCACGACCTCGATCTCGTGCTGCACCTGGCCCAGAGCCCCCTCGTGAGGGTAGACGCGGTCGGCACGGCGTTTCTCTTCGGCAAGGAGGACATCGCCAACGCCCGGCTGGAGTTCGAGAGCGGCTGCGTCGCCAACCTCACGGCGAGCCGGATTTCGACCATGGCCAAGCGCAAGACCCGGGTCTTTTCCGACGACTGCTACGTCACGATCGACACGCTGAAGCGGGAGGCCTGGGTCTATCGCACCAGCCCCCAACTGGTGGCGGCGCTCGCCCAGATCTCGAAGGAGCGGGAGCCCACGCTGGAGGACCTGGCGCTCATTCCCGAGGACTTCTACTCCATCCAAGAGATCCGCTTCGCCGCGGAAGAGGAGCCGCTCCGCAAGGAGCTCGAGAGCTTCCTCTCCTGCTTGCGCACCGGCACCGAGCCGGTCGTCTGCGGGGAGCACGGGGTTCTGGCCATTCGCGCGGCCCAGCTCGTCTTGAGGGAGATCCGAAGCCACCGCTGGAGCTGAGGATACGGCGGCGGCTGCCTGCCAGGGCCGGCGGAGGAGGCCGGGGTGGCCTTGCGAAGGAGCCCGGGAGTGCCAGACTGCTCGCAGCCGCTCAGCGGAGCGGCTCGCGGGCGCGCGGTGCGCCCCCGAAGACGCCCCCGGTGGGGAGGGCGAGGAGCTCGAGATGCATAAGGTCGCAGCAGGCTTGCATCGGCGCGTCGGGAGGGTCCTGGCTCCCTGCGCGGCGATCCTCTTATCTTGCCTGGCCGCCAGTGCCCCGGCGGAGGAGGCGTCCCTCAGGGTCCAGACGGGTCTCGGCTACGACACGAACCCCTTTCTCACGCCGGCCTCCTATTTCGATCCGATCCTCGGCCGGAAAGTCCAGACGGAGAAGCATCCCGGTGTCTTCGTGCCCGTCTCGTTGAGGGCGGCGACGGGCGCGGCGGTCGGCGGCGCCGGCTACCTGCTCGACCTCCGGCTCAGCGGAGAGAAGTATCTCTCCCGGCCGACCCGGAACGCGGACAACTACCAGGCCGTCCTGGACCTGGAGGGGCAGTACCGGCTGAAGAAGGTGGGCCGACACTGGGCCCGGCTCCGGCTCAGCCCTTCCCTGGCTTTCAACCGGGAGATCTTCGTCGATCCCGACACGGGAGAGAAGGAGACCTCCACGGGCGTCGACCTGGCCGACCGCTTCAACTACTGGCGGGCGAGCTTCCAGGCCGATCTCGAGGCGCCGCTCACCGCCCGGACGGAGCTCGACCTCCGGGCGAGCGCGGCACGGTACGACTACGAGGAGATCGGCGGCGTCTCATCGCTCGACAACGTCTATTACACCGTCGGCGCCGCCTACGAGGTCGAGCTCCTCGATTCCCTGGGGGTGAGGCTGGGCTACACGTTCGGCGCTCGAAACTACGACGAACGCCCGGCCCGGGACCGAAACGGGGACCTCGTGGCCGGAGAGGAGCGGCGCTACTTCTACCACGAGGTTCGCGCGCAGGCGGAGCACCGGCTCTCGAGCGCCTTGAGGCTCCGGGCGGCGTATGCTCGCCGGCAGCGGATCGACCGCTTCGTCGGCTACGACGATAACACCCGGAACGAGTATCGCTTGACGACCACGTACGCGGACAAGGAGGAGCGCCGGTTCAGGGTGGGCCTGACCTACTGGGACCGCCGCTACCCGCGGGCGTTCATCTTCGACGTGACGCCTGCGGAAGTCGCGGCCGGAGCGCTCCCCGCCGGCGTTGCGTTCACCCCCCGGCACAAGGCCTACAAGGTCTGGGAAGCGGAAGCGGCCGGGGAGTTCCCGTTGACCGACCGGGTGAAGGCGTGGGTCTCCTACACGTTCGAGGACGAAGACGTCCGCGACCCCCGCTTCGAATACGAGCGGCACCGGGTCTCCTCGGGGCTGAAGGCGACGTTCTGACTCGGGTTGTCGGTGATCGGTGATCGGTTGTCAGTAGACCGAAAACCGAGAACCGAAAACCGAACACCGAGAACCGACAACGACCCGCTCCGCGCCTCAGCTCGCGCCCATCACTCGCGTGAGGCCCAGCTCCTCCAGGCGCTCCGGGGTCGGAGCGCCGTCCGGGGTCCAGCCGCGCAGGCGGTAGTAGCGGTCGAGGAACTCCTCCATCTCGCGCACCACCTGCCCGTCGCCCGGGGCGTCGGCCGTCCGGAGCGGCTCCGTCGTCATCCTCTCCGGCAGCCGGTCCTCTTCCCGCCCGAAGCCCTCCCGGACGTTGAAAGAGCGCTCCAGGTTGACGATCCGCTCCCCCGCCTGCCGCAGGTACCCGGCGTCGCCGAACTCCTCCCTGCCGGTCGCGGCCACGAGCAGCTTCGCGAAGAGCTCGGGGAACCACCCCCAGGACCGCGAGAAGGTACAGGCGATCCCGGTCTCGACCATGGCCGCCACGTTCTGGTTGTGGACGACGATGTCCGCGTTCTCCGCCTCGACGAAGCGGTCCACCGCCCTCGGGATCGGAACCCCGAAGATCTCCTGGCCGGCATACCCGTAGCAGTGGCTCGCCCCGATGTTGGAGGTGGCGTAGTTGAAGCCGTGGGACTTGGCGCCACGGGGCTCGTAGGCCGGAAGCTCCAGCCCCTTGACGTGGATCGCGTACGCTTCGGCGCCGCGGCCGAGGAGCGTCGCCGCCCGCCTCACGCCCTCCGCGAGCACGGCGCCGAAGCCCTCCCTCGCGGCGATTTTTCGGATGAGCGGGAGGAGCGGCTCGTGCTTCCCGTAGGCGAGCTCCAGCCCGTCGGTCTCCGCCGGGCCGATGAGGCCCTTCTCGTAGAGCTCGTAGGCGAACCCGATCGAGTTGCCGGTACTGATCGTATCCACCCCGAGCTCGTCGCAGAGCTGATCGGCGGCGATGCTCGCCTCGATGCTGGTGCTGTCGATCGTGCCTGTGAAGGCCCAGATGGACTCGTACTCCGGGCCCTCGCTCGATGCGCCGGCGTAGGGTCCCTGCGTCACCGCGTGCGCCTTCCCGCAGCGGGCGGAGCAGTTGTAGCAGCCGAACTCCCCCGTCCGGAGGCGCCGGTACTCCTGCCCGGAGACTCTCTGGCAGCCCTCCTGTTGTCCGAGCCGGAAGTTGCGCACCGGGAAGACCCCGAGGGCGTTGGTGAGGTCCTGGGTGTCGGTCGTACCCATCTTCCGGTGGTGCTGGAAGCGGCCGTTGACGCGGAAGACGTTCGCCTGCTCCTTGGCGAGCTCCAGGAACCGCTCCGGATCGTGGAGTCTCACCGTCCGCTTCGCGGTGATCGCTACGGCCTTCAGGTTCTTCGACCCCATCTCCGTCCCGACGCCACAGCGGCTCGCGCTCCTCCTGCCGCTCACGATGGCCGCGTACCGGACGAGCTTCTCGCCGGCGGGACCGATGCACGCCGCCCTCGTCTCGCTTCCGTGGTGCTCCTGGAGCCACTTCTGGGTCTCGACCGTGTCCCGGCCCCAGAGCTCGGTCGCGTCCCGGACGGTGCAGCCCTCGGGCGTCAGATGGACGTAGCACGGCCTCTCCGCCCGCCCCTCGATCAGGAGAAAGGCGTACCCCACGAACCGTAGCCAGGCGCCGAAATCGGCTCCGCCCACCGACCGGGCGAAGGCGCCGGTGAGGGGGCTCTTCGTGCAGACCATCCAGCGCGAGGAGGCCTGCGCCGCCGTTCCGGCGAGGGCACCGGCGAGGAAAAGGAGCTTGTTCCCTTCGCCCAGCGGGTCGGTGTGTGGCGGAAGCTCGCGGTGGAGGTGGGAGGCCCCGTAGCCCCTGCCCCCAACCAGAAGGCTCGTCACCTCCTCGGGCACGGGCTCGACCCTCGCGGTGCGCTCCGCGAGGTTGATCCGCAGGAACTGCTCGCGATTCCTCGGCATGGTTTCGTCTCCCTGGACCGGGCTCTTGCCTCACTCCGCCCGGAGGACCTGGAGCGGGTCCAGCCTGGAGGCCCGCCAGGCTGGATAGAGGCTCGCCGCGAACGCCAGCGCGACCGCGGCGACCCCGATCAGGACGAGGAGCCCGGGCCTCCACGCCACGGGCAGCGACTCGAAGAGGTAGATGTCGCTCGGAAGGCGGATCACGGGGTAGCGGCTCAGGATCGCGCAGGCGCCCACCCCCAGGGCGAGGCCCACGACGGCGCCGACGCCGCCCATGAGGAGCCCGCACGCCGCGAAGATGCGCCAGACGTACCGGCCGCTCGCGCCCATGGACCTCAGGATGCCGATCGCCTCGGTCTTTCCGAGGACGAACATGATCAGCGTGGAGGCGACATTGAAGGCGGCCACCAGCACGATGAGGCTCAGGATCACGAGGAGCACGAACTTCTGGATCTGGAAGGCGGCGAACATGGGGCGGTGGAGCCGCGTCCAGTCGACGGCGATGTAGCCGGCGCCGAGCCGCCGTTGGATCTCGGAGGCCACGGCCGGGGCCTCGTCCGCGTCGCGGACCCGGACCTCCAGCCCGCTGGCGCCCGGTCCGAGGCGCAGGAACTCCTGCGCGCTCTCCAGCGACGCGAGGACCAGCGCCGAGTCGAGGCTGTACTCGCCGAGCGAGATCACGCCGACGACCCGGTGCGCCCTGAGCGTCGGGACCGAGCCGACGGGCAGGATCAGCTGGATCACGCTGCCGGTGCGGAGCTTCAGGCTGCGCGCGAGCTCCCGCCCCAGCACGACTGCCGGTTCCCGTCCCCGAAGGGCCGAGAGGGCTACCCCGGCGGCTCCGGGACCGAAGCGCTCCAGCGGCCGGGGACCGGAAAGGTCGACGCCGCGATACGCGGCAGCCTTGACCTCGCCGGCGGCGGCGACCATTACCTGCCCCGTGGCGAAGGGCGCGGCCGAGACGACGCCCGGCACGGCCTCCACCGCGCGCCGGATGGCGGCCGGGTCCCGGAGCACCCCCTCCATCGGCTGGACCAGCGCGTGGCCCTGGACCCCCAGGAGCTTGGCGCGGAGCGTCTCCTGAAAGCCCGTGGCCACCGAGAAGACGATCACCAGGGAGGTCACCCCCAGGGCGATCCCCGCGACGGTCAGGAGCGAAATGGCCGTGAGAAAGCCCCGGCCGCGCACCGGACGGAGGTAGCGCAGGGCAATCCAGAGCTCCGAGGGATAGCGCATGGAGTCGGTTATCGGTTATCGGTTGCCGGTTGTCGGTTATCGGTCTTCGGTTTTCGGTTCAACCGAACACCGACAACTGAAAACCGACAACCGGTGAGGGCCCCAGGGGCCCTCACCGCGGCGTCCGCTCGAGCCTCAGCGTGACGAGGTTGTAACTGTCGGGGCACTGGGCCTCGATGGTGTCTCCCTGCCACCACGGCATGCTCCCGCCGAACTGGAAGGTCTGGAGGTTCGGGAAGAGGTCGTGGAAGAAGAAGCCGCAGAGCCCGCCGGGGTTGTGGGCGCAGAGCTCGAACGTCTCGCCCACCTGGTGCCCGGCGTTGCAGCTCCCCTTCACTCCCGTCACCGTCGCCGTGATCCTGTAACCGAAGCCCGGGTCTTTCGCCATCGCTTCCTCTCCTGGTGGTCGTGATCGGCCCCGCGAGAGTCTACCCGATCCCCGCGCCGAGTGAAACGGGGCGGCTGGAGGCGGAGAACTCCAAAATGTTCGTTTGACTCCGGACTCCGGACTGGCTGTCGACTCCGGACCGCCCGCGGCTGGCCTGGGGCCTTCCCTTCCGGTATCCTGAGGCCTCTTCGAAAGGTTCCAGCCACGGTAAGGATCGGGATGGCTTTTCTTCGGCTTCGGCACGTCCTTCCCCTGCTCGCCCTCGGTCTGGCGGCGGCGACGGCGCCTCGGGCACAAGCGCCCGCGCGCGAGTACGCGGGCAGTGAAGCCTGCCGGCGCTGCCACCCGAAGATCTACGCCCAGTGGCGGCTCACCCCCCACGCGCGCATGCTCGTCGACGCCCGGCGGGATCCCTCCGCAATCCTCGCCACCGACTTCAACCCGAGCATCCCCTTCCGGAAGTCCGACATCGACTTCACGGTCGGGAGCCACTGGGTCCAGAAGTATCTGACGCGGATCGATGGAGTCCTCTACGTCCTTCCGAAGTACTGGAACGTCCCCGAACGCAGGTGGGAGGCCCACACCGTCGCCAACTGGCGGGAGCAGCCCTACGACCGCTTCTGCGACGGCTGCCACACCGTCGGCTTCGACGTGGCCAGCCGGAGTTTCTTCGAGCCGGGCGTCGGCTGTGAAGCGTGCCACGGCCCCGGGCTCCGGCACGTGGAGGAGGGCGGGAAGGCATCGGCTATCGTCAATCCCGCCAGGCTCCCGCACGACCGGGCGCAGATGGTCTGCATGGCCTGCCACACGGACGGAAAGGACAAGGCCACCGAGACCGTGCCCTTCCCGACCGGGTCTACGCCGGGCAAGGACCTCTCCGCCTACTTCACCGACTTCTTCATGCCCAAGCCGAAGAGCTACGCCTGGTACCGCGGCACCATGGACTTCCTGGAGCGGCGGCGCATGTTCTACTTCTACCAGTCGAACTTCTACTCGACGAACCGCGCCTGCGACGTCTGCGGCTTCGACCGCGGGGCGAGCCACCAGGCCGAGCGCTTCATGGGACGGAACGAGTACTGCGGCACCTGTCACGAGCGGCGGTACGAGAACTTCCTGCAACACTCGGGGCACCGGCCGGAGACCACCGAGTGCACGGACTGCCACGTGCCCCAGATGGCCCAACCGGGCAAGCGGTACTCGATCCACGACCACAAGTTCGACTTCAGCCAGCCGGCGCCGGCCTGCACCGAGTGCCACCCGGCGAAGGAGGTGGCGGGAAAGCGGGAGTGCAGGTTCCGGCCGAAGGGCTTTCGCCTCCGGCCCGTGAAACTGCCCCGTCAGTTGACGCTCTGGGAAGCGTGCGTCCACTGCCACAAGGGGAAGAGCCAAACCTGGGCCCGAGAAGTCGCGCCGCGGCTCGTCGACCGCTTCGTGAGCGGCAAGGCGGGCGCCGCCGATTGAGAGTGGACTGAGCGGACCCCGGGGACGTCCACATCGTCCGTCTCGTCCACTTCGTCGATTTCCCCGTGTCCCCCTGTAGACGGAAACCTCCCGGGCGAGTAGAGTACGTCGTTTCCGGTCCGCCTCCGCAGGAAAGCAAGAATGGTGTCGTTCCTCAAGATCCTGTTGGCCTTCGCGATCTACGCCGGCATCCACAGCCTGCTCCTTACCCGCTCCGCTCGCCTGGCCCTCGAGGCGCTCTTCGGACAGCGCCTCTTCCGCAGATGGTTCCGCCTCTGCTACTCCATCCAGGCGGCCGTGCTCTTCCTGGTCTTCCTGGTGTACGCGGCGGTCCAACCGGACATCGAGCTCCTCGTCTTCTACGGTCAGTTGGTCTGGCTCCTCTACGGGCTTCGGCTGCTGGGCCTCGGGATCCTCGTCTGGTCGCTCTGGGCGGTCGGCTTCACCACCTTCTTGGGGATCGACTACTGGCGGGCGGGCAAGCACCACGAACTCCCTGCGGGTGACGGCATCGACGCGCCGGAGTTCACGATCCGGGGACCGTACCGCTGGGTCCGGCACCCGATGTACTCGGGAGGGTTCCTCCTCCTCTGGGCGCTGCCTTACTGGACCCTGAACATCCTCGCTTTCAACCTCGCGGCGACCACGTACCTCTGGCTCGCCGTGCGACACGAAGAAGCCCGGCTGGTCGAAGCGTTCGGAGACAAGTACCGAGCCTACCAGGCGACCACGCCCCGCTTCTTTCCTCGCTTCGGGACGACCGGGGGCACTAGGCGCGGACGCGTTCGCGGCGCTTGACTGGCTTTTTCGATTTGGTAGGCTGGGTCGATACTTTTCCCCGGGGCAAGCTCCTCCTTTACCACGATCTCTGGGTAGCCCCTTCGGAGACAGCAGATGTTCAACTTCACGGTGCATCGCAAGTTCGTGAACTTGACGAATGGCAAGAGGGTCCTGCTGCGCCCCCTGCTGGAAGAAGACCAGAAGCGCCTGTTCAACCTCTTCGCCGAGGCGCCCGAGGAGGACACGAGATTTCTGAAGGACCTCGTCAAGGACCCCATCATCGTGGAGCGCTGGTGCTCGAACTTGAACTACGACCGCGTGCTGCCGCTCGTCGCGTTCTGCGACGACCGGGTGGTCGGAGACTGCAGCCTGCACCGGGGCCATAACTCCTCGCGCCACATCGGCGAGATCCGCATCTTCCTCGCCAGGGACTTCCGGGGTATCGGCCTCGGCTCCAAGATGATCGAGGAGATGTCGGAGGTGGCCAAGAAGGTCGACCTCCAGTTCCTCAAGGCCGAGATCATCCTGGACCACGTCAAGGTCATCAAGGCCTTCCGCCGCCTAGGCTTCGACCTGCGCTGCACGCTCGACGACTTCTTCATGCGGCGCGACGGGGTGCCCCACGACGTGGCCCTGATGATCAAGCGGCTGATCCGGCCCGAGGAGTTCACGTTCTAGAGTGGCCCGTGCAGGCGCTCACCCGCGGCGAGGGGAGTCGAACGGCGGGGTCCAACGGCCTTCGACTTTCGTAGCGGCTCCCCTCGCCGGAAGAACCTCAGGGACGGGACCCTCGGAGTGGCCCGGACGCTCGCTTCGTGGACGCTGATCCGATGGCCGCCGAGGTCGAAGTTCCCAGTGGAGAGATCCGACTCGACCAGTTCCTCAAGCTCGCGCAGGCGGTCGCCGGCGGCGGGGAGGCCAAGGTCCGGATCCAGGCCGGCGAGGTCCGGGTGAACGGCCAGATCGAGACCCGCAGAGGCCGAAAGCTCCACCCCGGCGATCGCGTCGAGCTCGGCAGCGCGACCTTTCAGGTCCGCTGAGGCCGGGTCCCTTCGGTTTCCGGCCCGCGCGGGCGCTCTTCCTCCGGGCTCGCGCTTCCCCGATACCTCTCGCACTCACGCATAGGTCCCATAAGTCCGATAGGTCCCATTGTAGGACCTGGGGACCTATGGGACCTAGGGGCGTTAGCTCGGAGTGGAGGTATTAGAACAACCTGTCGCCGCGCTAAAACGCAGCTCCGGTGCGCTCTTATGGGTTGACAGTACCCCAGTGTGCACCTATCATGCCTGCGTACGGCTTTTCACAAGAGCATAAGGACAGTACCCTCTTCACGAGAATGGAACGATGACTCAGGAATACACCGCCTATCTTGCCGAGAAGTTCCTCCGCGACTACCGCCTCTCCCGCGTCGACAAACGTCTCGCCTTCGACGCGTGGGCCGACCGTCAGGGCCTGCGGCCCGACTCGAAGCGCCGCCTCTGGCGGGAAGTGAAGACCCTCACCCGGCTCCAGGCAGCGGCGTAGCGGGAAAACCCATCTCGCCGCGAATCCGCCGGTAGTCCGGGGACGGATCACCCCGGGCCGTCCGCACGACGAGCGGAGGAAGCTTCTCCGCCGGGCCCTCACCGGCCTCGGCGCGAAAGAGGCTGATCAGGCTCTCCTTCCCTTCCCTGAAGACCACCTCCCGCCACTGGACGCGTCCCAGACCCGAGGTTCGGGCCTGTGACAGGTTCTCCCCGGCGTACCGGGTGGCGTGGCACCAGACGAACGCGCCTCCGGGAGCGAGGTGCCGGCTCGCCTTCGCCAGGTAGTCCGTGATCCCTCCCCGGTCCTCGAACCGGCAGGGACCCCGTTGCGGGCGAAAGCTCCGGGTGCCCTCGCCGGGCACGAGGTACGGCGGGCTCCCGGTGACGAGGTCGAACGCCTCGCCCGGCGCGGGCACCGAGACTTCGCGGAAGTCGCCGTTCGCCACTCGGCCGCGCCCCCAGGCCCCGTTGAAGCGGAGGCTCCTCGCCGCGAGCGCCGCGCTGACGCCCTGGGCCTCGATGCCCAGGGAGCGCAGCCCGAGAAAGCGCCACAGGAGCAGGAGCCCGACGGAGAAGACGCCGCAGCCGAGGTCCAGGTGCTCCTTCGGTTCGCCTCCGCCGTCGCGATAGCGGTCGGCGGCGAACCAGGCGGTGAGGAGATCGTCGGTGGAGTACCGGTGGCCGTCGCGGAGCTGGAAGATCTTCCAGTGTCCGCTGAGGCAGTCGAGCGTCTCGCCCGGCCCCGGCACGAGCTCGGGACAGCCGAGGGCGCCGGGCGGGACCGGTCCCGGCGGGTGCCACCCGGGCGGCCTTTTACGCACGTTCGAGCTCCCGAAACCCGAGCTCCACGAGGTCCCCGCGCAGCCTCTCCACTCCAGCGAAGCACAGACCCGTCATCCCGACCTGGAGTGCGCCGCGCGCGTACGCCTCGATGTCGTCGACGTACGCCAGCTCCCGGGCGGGGAGGCCGAGCCGCCTCGCCGCCTCCCGGTAGAGGCGGGGGTCCGGCTTCATGCAGCCGAGCTCGAAGCTGTAGACGCGGGCGCGCAGCAGCTTGAACTCGGGAACGCCCTCGATGAAGAGCCGGGCGTGCTCGGAGCTCGTGTTCGAGAGGAGCCCCAGCGGCCTCGCCTCGGCGAGCGTCCTCAAGAGGTCGGCCGCCCCGGGAACGGGGTCGAAGATCCCGAGGTAGGCCTCCAGGAACTCATCCTCCCGCGCGGGAAACCCGGCCCGCTCGAGCTCCCGGAGGACGGTCGCGAGGTCGGCCCTGCCGGTCTCGTAGGCGATCTGGAGCGGTGAGCCCACGAAGGAGGCGAGGAGCTCTTCGGCCCTCTCGCCGGCGAGCCGCCGCGCCATCCGCGCATAATCCACCGAGTAGAGCACGTTGCCGAAATCGAAGACGACGCCTTCCACCGATTCTCCTTCAGACTCGAATCCGGAATTCGGCCTCTAAGATCTCCGATTCCCGGCGCGGCGGCAAGCGCGCCCGTTCCTTGCGGCGCCGGGACCTTCGGCTAAGCTCCTCGCCAGTTTTCCGGGACGCTCCGCCCCGGTCGAAGGAGAACCGATGGAAGACGGCAGAAACCGCGTCATGATCGAGGGCGTCGAGCCCGAGATCGACTGCGGCCGGTTCCCCGTCAAGCGCGCCGTCGGCGGGACGGTCCGCGTGGAGGCGGACGTCTTCGCCGACGGGCACGACCGCGTCTCGGCCGTCCTCCTCTACCGGCGCGCCGGCGGCTCGGAATGGCGCGAGGTCCCGATGGCGGCGCTGGTCAACGACCGCTGGCACGCGTCCTTCCGCGTGGAGGAGCTCGGCCGGTACGAGTACTCGGTGGTCGCCTGGATCGACCGCTTCGGGACCTGGCAGCACGACCTGCGAAAGCGGCTCGAAGCGGGCCAGGAGGTCGGCCTCGACCTCGCGATCGGCGCGGCCCAGATCGAAGCCGCGGCCGAACGGTGCGTCGGCGAGCCGAGAGAGGTGCTCCGGGGCTACTCGGCCTCGCTGCGGGAGGCGCGGGATCCCCGGACCGCGGCGCTCCTCGCGCTCTCGCCCGAACTGGCCGCCCT
>JACRCS010000990.1 GCA_016218905.1 Deltaproteobacteria bacterium | reverse complement strand
TTCAGATTGAAGAAGTTCACCGGCGCACCCAGCACCAGGCCGTCCGACAACCGATAGGCCCTCAGGATCTCGGCCAGGTCGTCGTTGTGGAGGCACGGGCCGGGATCCGGCCCCGGCACCTGGGTGCAGCGGCGGCAGTTCGTACAGAATTCGATCCGCCGGTCCACAAGGTAGATCTTCGTCGTCTCGGCGCCCGCTTCACCGGCCGCGCAAAGCACCTCGCTGACCAGGGTATCGATGGCGCCACCCTTTCGGTAGCTCCCCACGATGCCGAGAACCTTCCTGGGCATGGTCTCCTCTCCCTTCGGTCTCGTCCGAAAACTCGGCTGTGCCGGCCCTTGGTACCCCACGAGAGGCCGGAGTGCAACCGGGAACGAGGCCGTCGCATCGGGGAGCGCGAACGTGATGCCCTGCCAAGCCGGGCTGACGTGCGCGCAGCGTTCCTCGAGCAGGTCCGGGAGGTGTCGGGCTCCCTTCCCCGCCGGCTGCGGCGCCTACCGCCCGAGGCGTGCGCGCGTCCGAGGCCGCTTGTGGGTCGAGTGGCAGAAGGGCTGGCCGCCGATCCGTACCCGCCGAACTCCACCATCGAACCATTGTCGTGAGTTCCAGGCTTTCAAAGCCCGCGCCCTCACCGGATCCCTTCCACGGGAGTCTCCCGGTGGTAGCCCCCCGTGTGCCGGCTCACGGGGGACTCCGGGAACCAGGGAAGGAAGTAGGCGGCGGCGAACAGCGTCAGCAGAGACACCTGGAAGCACCCCAGAGGAACCGTGCGCCACGGGTCCAGCACGCCTCCCGCCACGGCAGCAACCTCGGTGAGGAGGAGGCCGAAGATCACGAGCGACGTCAGGGCCGCGACGCCCCGCCTCTCCACGGGTCGCTGAAACGCCCACAGAAGAAGCGCGGCCCAACCCAGCATGAGGGCGGCACCATATCCCATGGCAAATCGATAATTCCCCGAACTGCCGTGGACGCCCCAGACATGGGCCCCGAGCGAGGGATCCAGCATGGGTCCGAGGGCGGCCATATCGGTGACCGCTCCAGCGAGGAACGCGACACGGAGCAGGCGCTCCTCCCGCGTATTGTTCGCGCGCCCCCGCAGCCGGTCTGCCTGCCCTTGCCTGCCTTCGGAGCTCCAAGGGAATCGGCGCCGCCGCCCCCGCGGCACCGCTGCGGTCAAGAGCGATGTCCGGGACGTCAGGTACCCGATGAGCCGGTCGTGTTCCAGGAATGTGCCCATAACACACCTCCGCTTGAGAACTGCCCTTGTCGTACCGAAGACCGCCAGCTTCTTCGCGAGGCCATCCGGTCCATGCCGTAGCGCGCCGGTCACGGGGTCGGCCGACCCTGGTGCGCCGGCTCCCCTTGTCCCTTGCGCCCCACGATGACCGCCTCGTCGTATTCCAGCCACAGGACCGTGGGTTGCTCCAGCCCGGCGCTCTTCAGGACCTCGAGTTCTTCCGAAAGCGCAAGGGGCTGATCCTTCTGCGCCGCCCCGAATTCCTGGAGAAAGCGCTGTGTCGATGTCTTGTCGATGAAGCGTTCGTCGAGCCCGTTGGCCCTGGTCACGATCCCCTCGACCTTGATGGATCGAAGGGTGGGCTCCAGGTCCGGGGAGTCGCACGCCAGAAGGTCGGCGTTCACAAACCAGCCCGTGTCCCGCAGGTGAGACAGGGCGTCCCGAACGAGAACCGCTTTTTCGACGGCGTCCAGATGGTGCAACGCATAGGAACTGAAGACGACATCGAAGTCTCGACACCCGCTCAAGAGGCTGCCCAGGCAGCGTACGTCGCCCACCTGAAAGTCGACTCGTCGCCCGAGGTCGCCGAGGCGCTCCCTGGCCTGTTCGATCATGACGGGGGCACCGTCGATCGCCGTCACGTGAGCCCGGGGGAATTCCTCCAGGAACCGGCGAGTGAAATAGCCAGTTCCTGCCCCAAGATCCAAGCCGCGAAGCGGAGCGCGAGGATCCAGAGACAGGGCCCTGAGTGCCACGTCAATCATCTTGGAGCGATTGGGGTGGAGCAACTGCATGTCGGCGTCGTACTCGCCGACCCGATCCAATCGATCGTATGCCGTGATGCTGCAGACATTCCCCAAGACGGTCGGCTGCACGACCGGCGCTTCTTGCGCCTCGGCCGGCCGCTTTTCTTGGATCGACGGGCTCCACTCGAACCGCTGCTCGTTCACTTCCCTTCCGCGCGTCTCCTCGGTGAGGCGGAACCCGTGCTTCTCGTACAAGTGACGGGCGGCGTGCAGGCCCGCGAAGGTCCACAGACGGACGCGCGCATAGCCTTTGTCACGACAGAACTCCATGGCCGCTGCCAGCAGCGCGTTGCCGGCGCCTTTCCCGCGCAGGCGGTCAGAGACGAGGAACCAGCGAAGCTGTGCCCCCTCGTCCCCCGCGCGGAAGCCGTCGATGGCGATCGACCCTTCCACTCGACCGTCGACGAGGGCGAGCCACAGCCCGTCGCGCCTTTCGTCGTAGCGAGAAAGGAACTCCGTCAACTCCCGCGCCATCTTCGCCTCGAAGAAGAGCCCGAACCCTGCCTCTCGGTGGTAGTAGGTGCCGTTCAACTCCACGATCCGCCCGATCGCGCCGGGCACGTAGCCCCTCGTCAGTTCGAAGTCCATGCCCGTCCTCCATCCTTCTTCCGTGTCCACTCACTTCTCTTCTCGTTAGGACGCTTCCAGAGTGTACCCGGCGGCCAGCGCCGCGGTGTCGGACCCCTCCCCCGCCCAGGATCGTGTTCCTGACAATCGATCGGTCGGTTGCTAAACACATGCGCGACAGCCCGAACCCAGTCGTTTCGGGATTCTCGCATCGAGCGCCTTCCCGTCATGTTCCTTCGATAGGGCACGGACGCCATTGCTTCGGCCCAACCGGTCGACGGCTCGGTTCCGTCACCTGCCCGCGGAGCGCCCCATGGACCTCACTCGTGGCTCTTTTGGAAGAAACCGGCCAGCCGCTCGCGCGCCTCGGAGAAATCGCCCAGGCAGGAGTAACCGTTGAGGGTCTCGAGGCGAAGCGCGTCGTCCAGCGGCCGCCCGATGAGGTCCAAGACCGTTTCCTTCGCCGAGCGAACCGCCTGCTGGCTGTTGGCGAGGATCTTCCGGGCGTACTCCTCCGCCACGGCCATCACTTCCGCCGCGGGAACGACTCGAGTCAGGAGGCCGAGTCTCAAGGCCTCGTCGGCCGCAACCTCCCTCCCCGTCAGGGAGAGCTCCAGAGCCACCGCCATCCCTGCGATCGCCATGAGGCGAACGAGCCCGCCATCGCCCTGATGCAGTCCGAACCGTACCTCGAAGACCCCGAACTTTGCCGAATCGGCCGCGATCCGAAGGTCGCAGGCGAGCGCCAGCTCCAAACCGCCGCCGATCGCGGGTCCGTTGATCGCCGCGATGATCGGCTTGAGAATCCGGTGGCGGCCGCGGGTGATGCCCCCGCCGATGCCGCACGCCGCGTTTTGGCGAGCATCGAGCAGCGTCGCGTGCTCCCATTTGGGAATGAAGGTCTTCAGATCGGCCCCGGCGCAGAAGGCGCGGCCCGAGCCGGTGAGGATGGCGACGTCGACGGACGGATCGTCCCCGAAGTTCTGCCAGATCCGCCCGAGCTCCTCGTTGAGCTCGTCGTCGAGCGAGTTCAGGGCCTCGGGCCGGTTCAGGGTGACGTAGGCGATGCGGTCCTTCTTCTCGTACAGGGCCTTGCTCATCTCTCTGTTCCTTCTTGCTGGGGTTGGTGAGCGGCGCTTGGTTGTGTCGAAAGCGCCCCCCGGATCGTCGGGGAACAACGCGGACGGTCGCGGGCACCGCTCCTCCTCGTCTCCCACACAATAACGCGACCGGTCGGTACACAGGAAGGTACCAGCGTCCTCTCCATGGCCACCGTCAGGATCAGGCGCGCCAGCCCTCCAGGTGGCAACAAAGCTGGCGAATGGTCTGCTCCAGCACCTTGGGGTCCTGTCGCGCCGAAAACAGCGCCGTCGCCCCATTCAAGGCGATCACGAGGAACTCGGCGATCTCCTCCGGATTCGCCTCGGACCGAAGGATCTTCTTCGTCTGCGCTTCCCGAAGCCAACCGGCAAGGCGGGCCGAGAAACCGTCGAAACCGCGGAGAATCCGAGCGGCCATGGCCGGCGACTGGCCGGAGAGTTCGACGAGAAGGTTGAAGAAGAAGCAGCCCCCTTCGAAGACCCGGCCGCCGACGTACTCACTCAGGTCCTGTTCGATGACACGCTGGATGCGCAGCAGCGGATCTTCGATGCTTCGTGCCCCTTTGAACACGATGCCGGTCCAGATCTCAACCGCCCGGTCGTAGGCCGCCGTCCAGATCTCTTCCTTGCTCGCGAAGTGCCCGTAGAGCCCACCTTTGGTGAGCCCAGTGGCGGCGAGAAGGTCGTTGATCGAGGTGTTGTGGTAGCCCTTGAGCGTGAAAAGCTGCAGCGCCTGCTCCACGATCTCCTGCCGCGTATCGGACCCGCTTCGACGCATCGAACTCTCCTGTGTCCACAAACCGACCGGTCTGTTTTTACACCACCCAACCAGGACCGTCAAGGCCTCCGATGGTCCGCGCCCACTGGCTCCTTCCCGCCAAGTTCTCCGCCCCCGGGCATGCCACGCAGTGTACCATGGGCCCTGTGCCGTCCCTCGGGCGCGGGTCGGAGAGTCTCGGCCCACGCTTCCTTGCCGTACCACCGCGGGAGAGGAAAGGAATTCGCTTGGCCCTGCACGTGCGGTGGCACCGCACCCTCCATGAGATCCCCAAAGCCCAGTGGGACGCCCTCGCCGCCCGTCTGGAGGTTCCGGTCCTCGAGTGGGAGTGGCTCCGCCTCCTCGAGGCGTCGGGGAGCATTCGCCCCGAAACCGGCTGGCTCCCTCTCCACGTGACGGTGTGGCGGGGCACAGATCTGGCGGCTGCGGCCCCGCTGTACGTGAAGGGCCACAGCGAAGGCGAATTTGTCTGGGATTACGCGTGGGTCGACGCCGCGGACCGTCTCGGAATCCCCTACTACCCGAAGCTCGTGGGGATGAGCCCGGCCACGCCGATCCCCGGCTACCGATTTCTCCTCGCCCAGGGCGAGGACGAGGACTCTCTGACCGATGTGATGCTCGACGCGATGGATCGCGCGTGCCGATCGTCCGGCCTCGCCGGCATCTCGTTTCCCTACGCCGACGAAGGCTGGCGCCTCGGCATGGAGAAGCGGGGCTTCCTCGCCTGGCGACACTCGAGCTTCCGCTGGGACCGGGACGGCCTCGGGACCTTCGAAGACTACCTCTCGTCGTTCGACCACAACCAGCGCAAGAATATCCGGCGCGAGAGGCTCGCGTTGCAGCGTCAGGGGGTCTCGGTGCGGTTCCTCACCGGGGAGGAGATCGAGCCCCGCGATCTCTCCGTCATGTATCGGTTCTACGAGGACACCAACACCCGTTTCGGGCCCTGGGCGGCGAAGTACCTGAATGAGGCGTTCTTCACCGGCTTGTCTCCAGCATACCGGCACCGCCTGGTCCTGGTCGCGGCCCGACGGGACG
>JACRCS010001000.1 GCA_016218905.1 Deltaproteobacteria bacterium | reverse complement strand
GCCGCCGAAGGTTCGACCGCCCTTCTCCAGACCCTTACGCCGGTCTTGATCGCGCGGGAGGTCGCCGGGGCCAGCGCAGGCCGTCGGATTCTCGGGTCGGGTCCCTACACGGTGACGCGCTCCGTCCCGGGCTCTCGGTTCGAGATGACGGCGTCGCCGTCGCGGACCGGGGAACCGCTCCACGTCACCGAAGTGGTCTGGGAGCGCTTTGGGAACGGGCCGGACGCCCGTGAGAGTCTCGAGGCCGATCCCCGAACGCTCGTCATCGACCCGCCCGAGGAGGCGGTGGCCTGGGCGAAACAGGATCGTCGCTTCACCGTTTCGAGCGAGTTCAGCGGGTCGCTCGCATACCTGGCCTTCGGCCTCACGCCGGTAGAGGGAGGCGAACCGCGCCCGTTTGCCGACAGGCGGACCCGCGAGGCCGCCCGGCTCGCTCTCGACCTCCCCACCCTCCTCGCTGGCCTCGGCCCGGCCGCAGGCTATCCGGCGACCCAGATCATCCCTTCCGGCGTGTTCGGGTTCGATCACGACATCCGCCTCTCGAGTCGGGACCTGCCTGCGGCCCGATCCCTCCTCTCAGAGGCGGGTGCCCTGGGTCGCAAGGTCACGCTCGACACGACCGAGGCGAATGCCCGGACCGCGCGCGCCATTGCGGACCAGCTCGGCGAGGCGGGCCTTTCTGTCGGTGTCCGCATCCTGCCGTCCGCGGAGTTCCGCGAGCGGATCGAGGGGCGAAGCGACTTTTTCCTCTTCAGCTGGGTCGTCGGCCCGGAAGCCGGAGAGGCGCTCAAGAACTTCTTCCACACGAAGGACCTCGCCCGGCAGCTCGGACTGCGTAATCGGACCGGCTACGGCAGTGCCGAGTTCGATGCGGCGATCGAAGCGGCCCTGCAGGCCGGCGAGCCTCGCGCGAAGCTCCCCCTGCTCCAGATGGCCATTCGCGTCCTTGACCGCGAGCTTCCGTGGGTTCCTCTCTACACGATTCGCTCGGTCCGCATCCATCCCGTCGACGTGAAGCTGCGCTTCCGGAGCGACGGGATGCTCCTCCTCGCGGAGATCGGGCCAGCCGAGAACAAGAGCTAGCTTTCGGCTCCCGCCTTCAGGCCGAGCGCCGGGTCGTAGAAGTTCTCAGCGGCGACGCCTGTCCGCGCGGCGGCCAGCCGCACGAAACCGAGCGTCCGGCCGGCGTCCGTCTCGATCGCCTCGGCGTCCGAGGGGAAGATCCCCTTTCCAGAAGCCTCGATCGCGCGCTCGAAATCGCTCCAGTGGCGCCATCCTTCGGGCTGCAGATCGACCGATACGCCCGTCAGGGACGACGAGCCCTCCCAGATCGCCTTCCAGACCCCGGCCGTGAGGAACGAGCGGCAGGAATCCTCCCAGAAGACCTTGCCGTTCGACTGCGGCTCGGTGAGCCAGGAGGGAGCCCCGCCCGGCAGCGGGCCGGTCAGGCCCGGGACGACGACTCCCAGGAGCCCGCCAGGGCGAAGGAAGCGGGTGAGGTAGTCGAGGTAGAGGACGTCGGTTCCGAAGTACTGAAAGGCGTCGATCGAGACGACGGCGTCGAAGAAGCCGGCGGCGAAGGGAAGCGCGTGCGCCTCGGCCCGTATCGGGCAGACCCGGTCGCCAACGCCGGACTCGACGACGCGCCGCCAGTTGGCGTCGGGGTCCATCCAGAGATCGACCGCGTGGACGCGGACGTCGTATTCCTTCGCGAGGAAGACGGACGTCATCGCCTTGCCACACCCGAGGTCCAGGACTCGCATGCCGGGCGTGAGCGGGAGCCGCTCGCAGAGCCACTCGACGAGCCACACGGCGTTCGGCCCCATTTGGTTTCCGAGCATCCAGCCGGCGTCGTAGCGGCTCGAGCGGGGGAATTCGGGGCGGACGAGATCGGGTCGAGAGTCGGGCATGACGGCTCCTGTCGCGAGGTCGGGACGAGTAGATTATTTGGCGTACCGCCCGGAAAGCGGCGGAACCGACGGCTCCCTGCGTTCGTATTCGGGCGTGGAGGCTTCCATGCGCCGACTTCCCGCTCTCGCGACTATCTGCCTCGCGTTCGCCCTTCCGGTGACCGCCCTCGCCGAGACCCTCTCGAAACCGCTTCGGAACGCCGTCCCGGCGAGGGCCGGCGGAACGATCGTCCTGGAGAACCTCGCCGGCACGCTCGAGGTCGTGGCGGGGCAGGGGGCCGAAGCGGTGCCGCGGGGCACGGCCTATTCCGACGCGGGCTCCGCGTCGGACGCACGGCGACTGCTCGACGCCGTCACCGTGGACGTCAAGGACGGCGGAGGACGCCCGACGATTCACGTGACCTATCCGGTCGACGAGGCGCCGTTCCGGTACCGCACTCCCAACCACGGAAGCTGGTCCCGCTCGTCCTCGACAGTCGACTACCAGGGACGGAGGGTCAGGGTGACGGATGGCCGAAGCTCCGACCCGCTGCTCTACGCCGACCTGACGCTGGAAGTCCCTCCCGGCGTGGACGTCCAGGTGACGAACCACGTCGGACGCGTCACGGCCCGCCGGGTCGGTGGCGACCTCGACGTGAAGACGGCGTCGGCCGACCTGTCTGCGGACGAAGTCGCCGGGGCGCTGAAGATCCGGACCGGAAGCGGGGACATCCGGGTGAGCGGCAGCGCCGGCCTGGACGTTTCGACCGGTTCCGGAGACGTCGAGGCGGACCGGATCCAGGGGGCGATGAGGATCTCGACGGGATCGGGGGACGTGAGGCTGGGCCTGTCCGCAGGGGAGAGAGTCTCGGTCCAGACCGGGTCGGGCGACGTCTCTCTCGACGAAGTGGCCGGGTCGCTCGAGCTCCATACGGGCTCGGGAGACATAGACGGCCGCGCCCTCAGCCAGGTCGAACGTCTCGACGTC
>JACRCS010000999.1 GCA_016218905.1 Deltaproteobacteria bacterium | reverse complement strand
CTACTTCACGGACAGCGGCGTGATCGGCTCGAAGGAGTTCGTGTCTCGCTGCTACCGGCTCTTCGAGACTCACTTCACCTGCCGGCACGAGAAGCGGCCGAGACCGGTGACCGGCCTCGCGGGGGTGTACTCGCTCAAGCGCCTGTCGGAAGCCTGACGAACGTGAGCTGTTTGCTTTACGTGCCTGTCCCCTTCGCCGTCCTTACGTGCCTGTCCCCTTCGCCGTCCCGTGCCTGTCCCCTTCGCCGTCCGTTTGCTTTACGTGCCTGTCCCCTTCGCCGTCCCTTCGCCGTCCCGCGACAGGATATAGCGCGAGCGACTGGTCTTACGGCGCGACCGGTTGCGCCGTAGGCGTCCAAGCGATTCCCCCGGGCGCGCCGGCCGTACCTCCGAGCGCCACGGGCACCTACACCGTGAGTTGGCAAGCCGGCCGGCGCCACCGCGACTCGGGGGTAGCCCCCTCGGCGCTGGCGACCGAGCGGCCGACTGTGATAGACGTCATTTGTGACCAAGGATGGGCGGGAACGATCATCGGATCTGCCCGCCGGCACCCCCAAGCAACCACCCGTATCGGCTCGACCGGGAGTACGCGTGGACTTCAGCCTCTGTGACCGGATCGTCGGGAACATCTCGCGGGTGATCGTGGGCAAGCTCCAGGCCCTGGAACTCCTCCTGGTCGGGCTCCTGGCCGACGGCCACGTCCTCGTGGAAGACCTCCCCGGGCTCGGGAAGACCATGCTCGCCAAGTCCCTGGCGAAGAGCATCGGCGGGTCGTTCCGGAGGGTCCAGTTCACGCCGGACCTGCTGCCCGCGGACGTTACCGGTTTCAACGTCTACAACCAGCAGACCGGGCAGTTCTCCTTCCAGGCCGGGCCCGTCATGGCCAACGTGCTCCTCGCCGACGAGATCAACCGGACGATCCCCCGCACGCAGTCGAGCCTGCTGGAGAGCATGGAGGAACGGCAGGTGACGGTGGACGGCACCACCTACGCCCTACCGCAACCCTTCTTCGTCGTCGCCACCCAGAACCCGATCGAGCTCGAGGGGACCTTCCCGCTCCCGGAAGCGCAGCTCGACCGCTTCCTCCTGCGCGTGCGCCTGGGCTATCCGGAGCGCTCCGACGAGCTGGCGATCCTGGAGCGCTTCCAGGCGGAAGACCCGCTGGCGGGACTCGGGGCCGTCGCGCAGCCGGAGCACATCGTCCGCCTCCAGCTCGAGCGCCGGAAGGTCCACGTCTCGCCGCCCGTGCGGGAGTACATCGTCGACTTGGTGGCCGCGACCCGGGAGCACCTGTCGCTCCGCCTCGGCGCGAGCCCGCGCGCGGCCCTGGGCCTCATGCGCGCCTGCCAGGCCTCCGCGGCGCTGCGGGGTCGAGACTACGTCCTTCCCGATGACGCGAAGGCGCTCGCCCTCCCCGTGCTCGCCCACCGGCTCGTCCTCAAAGAGGAGGGGAAGCTCCGAGGCGAGAGCCCGGAGCGGGTGCTGGAGGACGTCCTCCAACGCGTCCCCGTTCCGGTCTCGACGCCGAGCTGATCCGGCTCGGCCCGCCGATCCGCCAGCAAGCCTTGGACCAGCCCGTCGCCCCTCCCCTCTTCGAGCGGCAGGACTGCGGCGTCTCGTCGTTCTTCCTGGTCCCGCCGATCCAGTGGCTCGTCGCCGTCCTCTTCTTCGTCGCGCTCCTCTTCCGTCACCGCGACCTGGCGATCGTCACCCTCTCCGTCCTCGCCTTCGGAACCGGGATCAAGTACTGGGCGAAGGCCGGGCACCGGGGGCTCGTCTGCCGGGCGTCGGTGGACAAGGAGAGGGTCTTCCCGGGCGAAGCGGTCGCGATCGAGCTCGTGGCCGAAAACCGGAAGCTCCTGCCGATCTGGCTCCACGTGGAGATCCCCGTCACGCCGCCGCTCGCCGAGACTCCCCAGGGGAGGGTCCTCGCCAAAGGCGGAAGCCTCCTCTGGCACCAGCGCTCCCGCCTGCGCTGGGAGTGGACGGCGAGCCGGAGGGGCGTCTACGCCTTCGGCCCTGCACGGCTCTTCGCGAGCGACCTCTTCGAGTTCCTCTCGCGCCTGCGGAAGGGAAGCGAGCGCCCCGAAGTGGTCGTCTACCCGAAGCTCGTCGCCCTCAAGCCCCTGCGGCTCCCTCGCCGGGACTTTTTCGGGGTCCCGGGGGCGCGCAGCCCGGTGGAGGACCCGGTCTTCATCCTCGGCACCCGGGACTACCAGCACGGCCAGCCTGCGAAGCAGATCCACTGGAAGGCGACGGCGCGGCACCAGCGCCTGCAGGAGAAGGTGCTCGAGTCGACGGTCCACGAGAAGGTCCTGCTGGCCGTGGACGTGGGTTCCTTCACGGAGCACGGGACGGCCGAAGACTTCGAGGAGACGCTGGAAGCCGTCGGTTCGCTCGCCGCCCGCCTCGACCGCTCCGGCCTCTCGGTGGGGCTCGCGACGAACGGGGGCGTCTCGGGCGGAGGGCCGGGCTCGGTGCCCGCGGCCCGGACGACCCGCCAGCTCTCGGCGATCCTCGAGGTCCTGGCGCGGCTCTCGGCCCGGCCCCGGGCCCCTTTGCTGGAAGTCCTGAGGAGCGGGGCCGAGCTCACCTGGGGCATGAGCTGCGTCTACTTCTCGTGCGTACTCGACGACTCGGCGGCGGCGGGCCACGAACACGTGCTCGCCCGGGGCGTCCCGGTCACGCACTTCGTCTGCCGGCCGGGGCTGGCCTCGCCGGGGAGCCGCGCGGTGCGGCCCCTCTTGGACCTGCGTGCGCGGGGCGAGGACCCGTGAGGAGGAGTCGGACGCTCCTGCTGCCGGCCAGCGCCGCCATGGAGCTCAGCTGGGGCTACGCCTGGGCCACGTTCCTGACGACCGCCGTCCTCCGTCAGCCATTTCCCTTCGCGGAGGCGGTCCTCTCCTTCGTCCTCGCGGCCGTGCTCACCTACGTCTCCACCGGGAGGGGCTGGAGGGTCGTCGCGGTCCTGGCCCTCCACGCTGCGGCCTTCCTCCCGGCGGCCCGCTGGATGGCCGGTCTCTTCGGCGAGTGGCCCTACTCCCTTCCCCGGACCGGCGGTGACCCAATCAGCGCCTCCCTCGCCACCCGGCAGTGGGCGGTGATGGCGCTCCTCCTCCTGTGGGGCGTCCTCTTCTGGGGCGGCGGCGTTGCGCTGGCCCGCCGAGGCCGGGACGACCCGAGCGTCGGCAAGCGTTTCGACCTCGGGCTGAGCGCCTTTCTGCTCCTGCTCCTCGCCGACTTCGGGCTCTCCGTCGGCGGGATCCGAGTTTCGGGGCCCTCCGCCCTCTTCCTCTTCCCCTCCTTCTTCCTCTCCGGGCTCGTGGCCGTGGGGGCGGCCCGGGACTCGGGCGCCGAAGGTCCGAGCTTTCTGCCGGGCTACCGGAGCCTCGGCGCCGTCCTGAGCTTCGTCGCCGGGGTGCTCCTCCTCGGCCTCGGCACCATCTGCCTCTTCCTGCCGTTCCTCGGCCGGGCCGCGGACGTCGGCTACCGGGCGCTCTCCGCCGCGGGCCGCACCTCGCTGCCCTATATCGAGAACGCGCTCCTCTGGTTCCATCGCGTCCTCGGCGGGCGGTCACCCGCCGGGCGAGCGCCCGAAGCCCGGGAGCCCACGGCGGCCGCCGAGACCGCGAAGCAGGCCGCGACGAGCGGCTGGCCGGAGGCGGTCGGGCAGATCCTCGTCTGGATCGTCTGGGGAGTCTTGGGCGCCGTGCTCCTGCTGATGATCGGCATCACCCTCTACGGCGTCTTCCGCTGGCTCCTCTCCCGGACGGCGGATGCCGAGCCCAAGCCACTGGCGCCGGAACTCCTCGCCCTCTGGCGGCGGGTGCTGGACCGGGCGCGCTCCCTCGCCGCGCGGGTCCTCCGGCGGCTCCGGCCGTGCCGGACGGCGGCTCAGGTCTATGAGGCCCTCCTGGGCTGGGGCCGCTGGAGCGGCGTGCCCCGTGGCGCGACCGAGACGGCCCGGGAGTACGAGCGGCGCCTCACCCGGAGCTTCCCGGCTCTCACCGGTGAGTTCGGCGCCATCATCGAGGCCTTCCACCGGGAGGTCTACGCCGCCTGCCCTCCGGAAGCTGCGGCCTTCCGGTCAGCCCGGTCGGCCCTGCGGAGGCTCCGGAGGCCCTGCCTCTGGCCGGCACGGGTCAAGGTCCGGTGGGCCGGCGACGCGCCCCAGGCGAAGTCCTCCTCGGGCTCGCCGGCGCGTGCCTCGGCGGGCAAGGAAGCCTTGCACACCTGAAAGGAGGACAGGAGCGGGCCCCTGCGGCTTCTACTCCGGGGAGTCCTCGCGGGGCTCGGGCTCGTCGCCGTGCAGCTTCCGCCAGAGGGTCGTGAAGCTGATCCCGAGCTGCCGCGCGGCCTGAGCCTTGTTGCCCCCGCACTCCCGGACGGACTCCTGGATCATGGCGACTTCGAAGTCCCGGACCTGCTCCCGCAGGGTACGCCCCTTGCGGAGCTGCGGGCAGGAGACGTTGACGGGCAGGTGGCGGACGTGGATGGTGTCTCCCTCGGCCATGTTCATGGCCCGCTCGAGGCAGTTCTCCATCTCGCGGACGTTGCCGGGCCAGGAGTACGCCTGGAGGCGCCCCATCGCGCTGGGGCTGATGCGGCTGACGAGCTTCCCGATCCGGAAGCTCAGGCGGGAGAGGAAGTGCTGGACGAGCAGCGGGATGTCCTGCTTCCGCTCCCGCAGCGGCGGAACCGTCAGGTCGACGACGTTCAGCCGGTAGAAGAGGTCCTTGCGGAAGGTGCCCTCCTCGGCCATCTTGCGCAGGTCGACGTTCGTCGTGGTGATGATCCGCACGTCGACCGGGATGGACCGGGAAGCGCCGACCGGCGTGACCTCGCGCTCCTGTAGGACCCGGAGGAGCTTGGCCTGCAGGTTGATGTCCATCTCGCTGATCTCGTCGAGGAGGAGCGTTCCCCCGTTGGCCTGTTCGAAGAGCCCCTGCTGCCCGCCCTTCTTGGCCCCGGTGAAGGCCCCGGTCGCGTAGCCGAAGAGGGTGCTCTCGATGAGGCTCGCGGGCAGGCCCGCGCAGTTCACCGCGACGAAGGGCTTCGACTTCCGGGAGCTCGCGTTGTGGATGGCCTGGGCGAAGAGCTCCTTGCCCGAGCCGCTTTCGGCGAAGATCCAGACCGGCGAGTTCGTCCCTGCGGCCATCTTCGCGACCCGGAGCGCGTCCGAAAGCGCCTTGCTCTCCCCGACGATGTCGTCCCACGTGTAGCGCGCGGTCCGGTCCTTGTTCATCTCCTCCAGCAACTGCTGCCCGATCTGCACGCTGCAGCCGTTGTTGAAGCCGAACCCGAAGTCGCGGGTGAGGGGAATCCGCACCGCCATGGCGCCGGGGAAGGAGCGGGACGGCCCCACGTCCGGCCGGCCGCTGAGCATCGTGCGGCGGCAGCTCTCGAAGGTCTTGCCGACGACCGCCTCATTGCGGCGCCCGTTGGGGAGCACGCTCATGAGCCGGGTGCCCTCGCGGTCGAAGATGACCGCCTCGCCCCCGGCCACCTTTGCGATCAGAGGCAGGGCCAGCTCCAAGCACTCGAGGAGCTCCCGCTCGTGGCCGGCGCGGTCGCCGTTGGATGCGCTGAGCGTGTACGGGCCGAAGGGGATGGCCCAGGCGTGCCCGCCCGGCTGGCGTGCCGCCGGGCCCTCCACGGCGTGACCGGTGGCGGCCGCCTGCTGCGCAACCGGGTTGATCTCCGGGGTCTGCAGTGGGCGCTCCCGCCCCTCCGCATCCACTGAGTGGAGCACGATGCCGCGCTCGTCCGTAAGATCCGCGCTTCCCCACGTCACCCGCGCGATGAGGGGCAACGCCTCCTGGAGCACCGACACCAAAGAATCGGGATCCTTGGCGGGCAGCATGCGGACACCTCCCTTGCAGGCTTGGGGACCGGCGGGGGCCTTTCAAAAAAGCAAGGTCGGAAAACTCTAAAACATTTTTTTGCCCAGGGCAAGACGACCACCCAGGCGACCACGCAGACCGACCACGCAGCGCGCCAAACAGCCGCCTCAAAGGCTAGGTGGCGGCCTCTGTCCTGCTCTTTCCCGCGGCTCCCGCATCCGCTGCGGCGGTTTCGCGTAAGCGGCGAGTGAACCGCTCTATTTTCACATGGCGGTGAGTACTCCTCCAGAGTGGACCAGAAGATCATCGACGACCTGACGGCGGACGTGGAGGGTCTTAGCACAGATGAGCGGCCCCATGGACTACCGGCAGAAGGGGAGAGATGGCTCAGGCCCTGACGAAGCTGTCGATCCTTGACCAAGCCGGGCGCCTTCATCCCACGCCGTTCAGCGCGCTTAAGTTGATCGCTGACAAGATTCCCGACCTCTCCTACGGGCTCCGACCGTCATACGGTCGCCCCCGTTTGTTGTTTCTCAGATTAAAGGAGAGGGGATTGTCTGATTATCTGGGCTATTGTCACGCGGCTGGGGTGAATGGGTGACGGGGCTCGTCGGGACCCGTCACCCGGTCTGGGGTTGCAGTGGGCTAGAACGGGGGATCGCT
>JACRCS010000998.1 GCA_016218905.1 Deltaproteobacteria bacterium | reverse complement strand
GTCTACGAGCTGGCCGAGTTCCTGGCGGAACGTCTCGTTCGTGCGCGCCGCCTCGAGCGCTCCGCGGGCCTCCGCCGGGCGCCTCACGTCGAGGAGCGTTGCCGCAGCCATCGCGGCGAGGCGGTTCTCGCGCTCTCCGGTTGGGAGCAACTCCCCCGCCGCGACGTCGCGGAGGAAGCCGAGCCGGAGCGGGTCGTTCACGTGGAGGAGCCCACGCAGACGCGCGTGACGGCGGCGGGCCTCTTCGTCGAGCGCCACCCCGCCGAACGCGGCGTGGCGAAGCGAGGCGAAGCTGCGCCCCGATGCATAAAGGTCGACCGGCTCCACACCCGCCTCGCGCAGGAACTCCCCCACCGTCGTCCCGCTGCCCATCGCGGCCAGCTCCTGCTGGAGCCAGCGCTGACCCGCGCCGATGCTGTGGCGGATGTTGGCGAGGACGACCTCCTGCGCCTTTCGGTCGAGATGCATCGCGCAGCCCGGCGGCAGGTACGGGAAGCCCGCCTCGATCTGCCGTTCCACCTGGCGGGTCGTACCTCCGAGGAGCGCGCGGAAGCGGCGGTCGAACCGAAACTCCCGCCGGGCGTTGCCAATGAAGTCGAGGACCGTGAGGCACGGCTTGTCGCGGTGCAGGCGCAGGCCCCGGCCGAGCTGCTGGAGGAAAACCGTGGCGCTTTCCGTGGGGCGCAGGAAGAGGATCGTGTCGACCGTCGGGATGTCGACCCCCTCGTTGAACAGGTCGACGGTAAAGAGAGCCTGAAGCGAGCCGGGCCGCTCCGGGCCTGACTCCAGGCACCGGACCGCGGCGTCCCGCTCATCCGTCGGGGTCTCCCCGCGAACGACCGCGCTCGGGATCCCGGCCTTCTCGAACCAGCCCGCCATGAAACGCGCGTGTTCCACCGAGACGCAGAAGCCGAGCGCCTTCATCTTTCGCACGTCGGTGACGCGCCGCAGGACTTCCTGGACGACGAGCCGCGCCCGCGCCTCGGCGCCTCCGGCCACGACATAGCGCTGGGCCAGCTCCGCGCGGTCGTAGCCCCAGCCCCGCCTCCAGACCACGTCGTCGAGGTCGACGCTGTCCTTGACGCCGAAGTACTGGAATGGTGCGAGGAGGCCCCGTTCGAACGCCTCCCAGAGCCGCATCTCGTACGCCGTGCGCCCGTCGAACCACCGGCGTACGTCCTTGCCGTCGTGCCGCTCGGGGGTGGCCGTGAGGCCAAGCAGAACCCGTGGCCGGACGTGCTCGAGAAGGCGCTCGTACGTCGGCGCCTCCGCGTGGTGGAACTCGTCCACGATCACCACGTCGAAATGGTCGGGCGGCAGGTCGGCCTCCAGGTTCATCCGCGAGAGAGACTGGATCGTCGCGAAGACGTGCTCGCCCGACGCGACCCTGCCCTCGCCGGTCAGCAGCTCACCGAAGTCCGGGTCCTGAAGCACCGTCGCGAACCAGCCCCGGCTCTGCGTGAGGATCCTTTCCCGGTGCGCGACGAAGAGGAGCCGCGCGCGCGGGAGCGTCCTTCTCAGCTCACGGTAGTCGAACGCGGCCACGAGCGTCTTCCCGGTCCCCGTCGGCGCGACAAGGAGGTTCCGCGTGTGCCCTCGCTCCCGCTCGACTCTCAGGGCCTCGAGCATCGGCTCCTGGTAGGGGTGCGGCGTCAGGTCCAGTCGGAGCGCCACCGGCCGCTCTCCGCCTCTCGTCCTCTGCGCCGCCAGCGCGCGGACCACGCGCTCCCTGTCGCGCCCCGGGTCGTACGGCACGAACTCGTCGGCACCCCGATACGACTCGAACGCGGCCCGGAACTTCGTCAGCAGCGGTCCCGAGTCCCGCCACGAGAGACGTACGTTCCACTCGAGCCCCTCGTGCAGCGCCGAGCGCGAGAGGTTCGAGGAGCCGATGTAGGCCGTGTGGCTTCCGCTCTCGCGGTGGAAGAGCCACGCCTTGGCGTGGAGGCGCGTCCGGCGGTCGTCGTAAGAGATGCGCACTTCGGCGCCGATTCGCGCCAGCTCGTCGAGAGCCCTGACCTCGCTCGCTCCGATGTAGGTCGTGGTCAGCACCCGGACGGGCGAAGCCTCTCCGCGCGCCCGACCCCGCTCCACCACTGCCGCCAGGGCGTCGATGAGGACCCGCAGCCCGCTCCACTTCACGAAGGCGCAGAGGAGATCCACCCGGTCCGCGGACGCCAGCTCTCTCCCAAGCTCGCTTGCGAGCGACGGCTCGCCAGAGGCATTGACGAGGAGTGCGCTCTCGGCGAGCGGCGTCTCCGGCAGGACCGGCGCCGGGGAAGCTCCGAGGACGGGACGCGGCCTCACGAGCCGCAGGTGTCTCGGTCCCTGGACCCTCAGTTCCCCCGGCCCGAATGGCGTCTCGCCGCAGTGCTCCTCGGCAGCCTCGGCAATGGTGGACAGCAGGCGGTTCAGGATCTCGATCCGTCGCCGCTGCCGCTCGGCCGGTTCGCCCTGCACCGAAGCGAGCACTCGCTCGACGAGCGGCCTCAGATATGCGGCGACGAAGGAGGGCGTGCGTCCCGGTTCGAGGTCCTCGATCCCGACTTCGCGGTCGCGGCTCGCCTCCCCCGTCAGCGCCGCGAGCGCGTCGTCGAGGAGGTGGTCGTAGACACCGTCAGCGAGCCGCGGCGACACCCGGCCAGGGTACTCGAGGGGTCGGCTGCGCGGCGAGAGGGAATAGGCGGACGGCAGGGCGCTGACAGGGGCATCGAGGAGCCGCGAGGGGAGCTCCCTTCTGGAGACGAGCTCGGTACGCTCCGACGATGCCGAGGATCCCGTCACGTGCGGCTGTCCGCCGCGTCCAACCGCTCCTTCGCTACATCACCGATACGCTCTCCCGTTCCGGGTGCGAGCTGCTTCACGTCGCCGGCACTCGCGAAGACACCTTTCGGCTCTCGTACGAGAACCCTCTTCTCCAGCGTGTCGGCCTCACCGGGCAGCTCATCTCGCTCGGTCCCCGAACTCGGGATCCCGACGGTGCCACGGCTACGATTCAGGTTGCGGCCGGGCCTGGCGGGGCCTCTCTATGCGACCGCGAACCGTTCGGGCTCTTCTCCCCCGTCCTCCTCGGCATCGATCCGGCCCGGGATCTCTTCGTCGCCTTCGATCCCTCCCGGCACTTCCCCGAGGAGGAACCTCTCCGCGTCTCGATCAGCGGCGAACCGCTCCGACTGACCCTCGCGAGAGGCTGGCACGCCTGGGAGCGCGAGGAGTGGGAGGTCGAGGAAACCGGCTTCGCCGAGACGCTCGTCGGCTTCACGGGCCCGAACCTCGTCCGCTACGTGCTCTTCGAGAGACTGGCCGTCGGCCTCGATACCGGACCGCGCCATCGCCTCGCGGAGATGTACTACGAAGACGTCGTGTGCCGAGGCGGCACCGCGACGGGTTTCCGTCGCTTTCCGCTCTGAGCCGTCTTCGATGCTCCCAGTTCGCCCTTCCCTCCCGATCGCGCTTCGGCCCCCGTCTTCCGGGCGACTGCACCAGCGGCGCGGAGTGAACCGGGTTTCACAGCCTGGCCCGCACTCTCGCGAGCCAGCGCGTGGAATCCTCCTGCCAAATTGTTGAATGTCGCTTCCTGCCCGAGGACCGCTCCCGCGACAGATACCACTCCGCGAGAGCGACTCGCTCCGCTATCGGCAGCTCGCAGCAGGCCTCGATGACGTCCTGCACCGGAATGGCGACGCCGTCGACCACGATCGGCGGGCGAGGCTTCGACGGTCTATTCAAGGTTCTTCGCGTCTCGGCCATGACCACTTCCCCCGGGATCCACGAGGACTCATCCGCTTCCCGAAGCCTGCGTTCCACTTCGGCCAGCCACGCGGCCTCGATCTCTGGGTCCGGCTCCACCTCGCTGTCCGAGAGGAGTTGGTCGAGGAGGAACTCCCAGCTACCCGGGGAGAGCTTCTTCGCTGCTGCCAGAGCGAGTTCCTTCGGGATGGGCTCTGTCATCGTCGGGTCCCTCTTCCGGCCAGAGTTCCTGAAGAGGTCTTCCGCGAACG
>JACRCS010000989.1 GCA_016218905.1 Deltaproteobacteria bacterium | reverse complement strand
CGGTGTTTCTGCGCCAGGGTGGGAGTGTGGAGGTGGAGGAGAGGTCACGGGAAGGCTATGCACGGGACACCTGGCGCGAACGGCAGCGCCCCATCCCACACATCCACCACCACCACCGTTTCCCTCTGGCCGGGTGGAGATCCCGGCAGGGGCTTCCTTCGTCTGGATGGACCGAGAGCCACCGTCGGTACGAGCCTCTTCCCCAATCCAAGACGAAGCACCGCTGGGCGTCCATCTCGGGGGACGCTTCGGGGAGGGGCACTCCCTGGAGCGCCCGAAGTGCCGTGATCCTCTCCAACGCCAGGTCGCCAGGAGCGACGCCCTTCTCGACCCCCAACAGCCGCCCGGCGTGTCTGACAAGATAGCAGCCCACCACGGTGCCCGTCCGTCCCCGACCACCGAGGCAGTGGACATAGGCCGGCGCGGCTCGGTCCATTGCCGCGTCCAGGGCATCGAGGATCGACCTCATGAGCTCGCGGGTCGGGACCTTGAGGTCGCGGATCGGAAAGCGGGAGTACGACACCTCGGCCGAGGTCGCCGAACTCACGGCTCGCAAGTCTTCTTGGTAAGGACGAAGCGGTCCCAAGCGTGTCACCTCGTCAGGTTCCGTGAGGTCGATGAAGGCCCGAAGGCCAGTCTTGACCAAGGCGGCGAGGTTAGCCTCCGACTCCAACCGATCCGGCGAGCCCGGGTAGGCTCCGGCCATGAGCAGTCCCGGGATCACCCAATACGTGCTGACTCCCGCCACTTGTCCTCCCTCGTGTCGCGCACGGTCTCTGCCTCACGATTCCAGAAGCGTCGCCACGTTACACCGGGCTGGTCGGTCTCGCCCCGCTTGGGGGCCAGCATCAACGACCGAGGGTGACCGCTTGTTTCACCCGCCGTGGTTCTTCCCGAAGAGAGCGGCGATCCCGAGCAGTCGCTGCTCTTCTCGGCACTTCGAACACAGAGACGCGGTCTCGGGGAGGCCCTGCAGGACCCGCCCCGCCTCCTGGAGCGGAGCCAGCGGGTCTGCCGGCGGCTCTCGCTCCTTCAGGGCGGCCCCACAGCGGTCACAGCTCCGCATGGGCTCGTCTCTATGCGCATCGGGCGGCCGCAGCGGGGCGCTGCACAGCGACCTGGCTGCTGCACGAACCCGCCCCCCGCGGCTTCGGGCCGAAGCGCGTGACGAACCGGTTCACCAGCGACCCCAGCTCGACGCTGAGCAGGCCGAGCGCCCGGTGGCGGATGCCCTCCGGCACACCCCCGTAGAAGGCCTCGGCGATCCCCCCGGCGATGCAGGCCATGGTGTCGGCGTCGCCGCCGAGGGAGACGGCGTTCCTAACGGCGCCCTCGAAGTCCTCCGACTCCAGGAAGGCCAGCAGCGACTCCGGCACCGAGCCCTGGCAGGTCTCGTCGAAGCGGTACGCCGGCCGGATCGCGTCGAGGGTCCGGGTCAGGTCGTAGCCGAGCGACGCCGCGAAGGCGCGAATCCCCTCCTTCCCGGCTCCGGCACGAGCCAGGAACACGCTCCCGGCCACGGCCTGGGCCCCCTTGATGCCCTCGGGGTGGTCGTGGGTGGCCCGGGCGCTCTGTTCCGCCTCCCGGAGCACCTCCTCCAGGGTGTCGAAGGCCCACCCGAGCGGGGCCACCCGCATGGCCGAGCCGTTGCCGTAGCTCCCGTAGGGCCGGAGATCCTCGGACCGAAGCCACTGGCGAAACATGCTCCCGTAGCCCAGGTCCGGGTAGCGAAGCCCCCACCGGCGGTAGTGGGCGTCGTAGTCCCCGCCGTCGAGGAGCGCCACGCCGTCGCCACGGTGAGCACCGTGTCGTCCGTGAAGGTCGACCCCTCGGCGAAGAGGGGGAAGTCGGTGGTCTTCACGGGCCGGAACTCGTGCGTGCTCCCGATGATGTCTCCTGCGATCGCCCCGATCATGGGCTCCTCCCGTGTCTGCGTGGGTGGTCGGTCGCGGCCCTCACGGGCTGCCCCGATTCGGCTCCGGGTCGAACTCCCGCAACAGCGCCCGGCCCTCCTGCGCGAGGGTCCGCGGCGTGACGTGGTGGTAGTCGTTCTGGTGCTGCTCGAGATCGTCGAGGAGCCGTCGGAGCATCATGACGAGTCTCTGCCGGTCGTTCGTCTCGTCCATCTCTTCCTCCTGCTCGGTGCGAGGCAGGGGCAGCCCGGCGGAAGTCCCCCGGCCGCCCCCTCTCCCCCCGGAGACTACAGCCGCTGGGCCCTGCGGGCCGAGGCCCTGGCCATAACCGAGCGCCCCGTGGGTTCCCGGTGGCCGTTCAGGTGAAACGCCCCGAGGTGAACCACGCGGCCCTCGGCCACGAGCGCACCGCCCGCCATTCCAGGCCCCTCGAGCCGCACGTCCTCGCCGAGGCCGAGCGCCGGGAAGCTCTCCGGCTTGGCCTTCCGCACAGCCTGCAGGAACCCCTCTGCCAAGGTCCTCGGCGGGGCGCTGACCTTCTCACCTCGTGCAGCGACCTCGATGGCGTCCTAGGCGTAGCTCCCCACGAGCTTGCCCCAGAGCTTCCCGAGCGTCGAGGGGGCGTCGAAGAGGTCGAGCCCCGACACCTCGCCGGCCACGAAGAACACAGCGCCCACCTAGCCTTGCAGGGGAGGCAGGGCGCGCTCGTAGGCGCCGAGGTCCGCGGCGTAGTGATCGAACACGTCGGCCGTGGCCCCGGTGGCGGAGTGTGCGTGGAGGGCGTCGGCTTTCTCTTGGATCCGCTCCCACACCTGCCCCTGGTCCGAGCGGCGCTCGCCGCGGGTGCGAAGGGAGCTCGTCACGTGGAGGGCCTTCTCGGCCCGACCCCGGGCGAACTGGGCCCGGCCGGCGGTCTGGAACTCGGCCGAGCGGGCCTTCCAGCGGCCTTGCTTCACGCAGGAGACGGGGATCGTGACGCTCCGCTGCGGGGCGACGAGGATCGAGACGTTCAGCACCCGGTTCTGCTTCGCGCCGACGAACTCCTCGCCGTCGAGGAGCAGGATCTTGTGTCCGCTGCCGTTCACGAAGCGAAGCTCGGGCACGCTGCCGCCCTCGGAGACCTCGGTCACGCGGGCGTGCCCGCCCGAGAGGGCCTCGTCCAAGGTGAGCTAGTCGGCTTCCCGGGGTTCCGGGGCGAAGAGGGGCGCGAAGGCGAGGCCCCCGAAGGCGATCGGGTCGCCCCAGGTCAGGGTGTGAAGGGTGTCGGCGACGGTGGTCATGGCGGCTCCTCCCCGAAAAAGGGTGTCACGCGCTCGCACCGGGGCGACGTCGGCCCGTCGAGCGTGGGAGGAGCTTACACGTGTCCTGTGACAGATCCCGTCAGTCGAAGAAGAGCAGGGGCTGGGGGGTCAGGGGCTAGGGGTCAGGTGCGGGCGAGGGACTGGCCCCTGATCCCTGACCTCCTACGCTGCGTCGTCGCGGGGGTAGAGGTCGGGGAAAAGGTAGCCCGCGAAGTGCGTCGGCAGGGCGAGTCGAACCGCCCCCTTCGGCGAATCGGCCCCAAGGAGCCCTTCGTCCAGCAATTGGTGCGTTCCGGCATTCCGGAGACTCGGAAGAGGTCCCCTCGTGCCACGGTGCCGCGTAGGAGTACTTCTTGGAGCATGTAGGCGGCTTGCGGCTTCAGGGGGGCACGGTCGCGGACGAGCCGCTGTTCGCGCAGACCCACGTAGCCGCGCAGCCGTTCGAGGAGGCCGTCGAGTTTGAGAAGGGAGCCGCTGAACCTTACTTGATCGAGGCAGACCTCAAGAAAGAAGCGGCAGAACCCTCCGAGCCCTTCGTTGGACAGGTTGCCCCGGCCGTCGAGGTCGTTTCGACGCGGCTGATCAGCACGGGCAAGGGCCTCCATGTACTCGGCACGCCGCCGGGCGAGCCCGCGGCTCACGTTCCACAGGCCGTAGCCGAGCACCGGCACTCGGCGGAAACAGGCGTCGGTGTAGAGGCGCGCCACGCGACCGTTGCCGTCCAGGAAGGGATGAATCCACATGAGCCGGTGGTGGGAGGCCGCCGCCGCGAGCAACGGTTTGACCCCGTGGTGCGCGCCGGACTCGTAGAAGGAGGCGAACCGGGTCAGAAAGGCCGGCAACGACTGCGCCGTGGGACCAACGTGCTGCCCCACCTCGACGTCTCGCGTTCGAAACTCTCCCCCAACGACCTCGATCGTCTCACCCGTCCGCTCGTTGGTGACCTGGCGAAGCTCCAGCGGAAGGTCCTCGTAGAACGTCCCGTGGAGGTACTGCCGGGGACAGGTTCTACTGCCGGGGACAGGTTACTGCCGGGGACAGGTTGACTCTGCCAGGCTTTGTGGCAGCCTTCCGCGCAACCCTTTCCTCTGCCCCGGAGGTTCGCCATGGCCCGCATCCCCCGCCTGCTCCTGCGCGGCGAGTCCGCCACCTACCACGTCATCTCCCGCTCCGCCCTTGAGGGGTTCGTCCTCGGCGACACCGAGAAGGAACTCTTCGTCAAGACCCTCCGGCACCTCGCCTCAGTCTACTTCGTCGAGGTCTTCGGTTTCGCTGTGATGTCCAATCACTTTCACTTGCTCCTCCGAATGCATCTTCCCGAAGAGTTCAACGACGATGAGGTGCGAAGTCGGTTCGATCTCTACTACGGATCGGGCAAACGCAAGCTCCTCGACGGCCAGATTCCCCTGCTCCGCGACAAATGGGGAAGCCTCTCCGAATTCGTGAAGGACTTGAAACAATCCTTCTCTCGCCAGTTCAACAAAACCCGCGGCCGAAGCGGCTACTTCTGGTCCGATCGTTTCAAGAGCGTGCTCCTCGACTCGGGCGACACGGTCGTAAACTGCCTCGCCTACATCGACCTGAACGCGGTGCGTGCGGGCATCGTCGATCGGCCGGAGAAGTACCGCTGGTGCTCCCTGGCCCATCACGTGCAAACCGGCAACGCCGATCATCTTCTCTCCACCGACTTCGGCCTTCGCCACTTCGCCGATCTCTCGGACGAGCAGCGCCTGCAGTTCTACCGCAAGTTCGTCTACGAAGTCGGGTCGCTTCCTTCCGAGAAGGGCGCCCGCATCAGCGACGCCGTGCTGGAAGCAGAGGAGCGTGCGGACTTCCGGCTCACCGGCATGAACCGCTTTCTCTACCGCACCCGCTACTTCACCGACAGCGGTGTCATCGGCTCCAAGGAATTCGTCGCGCGCTGCGCGCACCTCTTCGAGCAGCACTTCGCGTGCCGGCACCCGAAGAAACCCCGGCGTATCTCCGGCCTCGACGGCGTCTATTCTCTGAAGAGGCTCGCCGAAACCTCCTCGTAGCCCCCTTCTCCCCCCCGATCCGCCCCCCTTGACCAACAGTCACAGGCCGCGGTGTGCCCGCCGTCCGTGAGAATCACCCCCGGCGAGACCAAAGACCACCAAGAACCGACCGCCTCCCATGCCGCGGAAGACGGTTCCCTCGACATGGAATCCGCCCGCGGCTAGCAGGTGGCGGTCTGGGTGCTGCCGTCTGGCTGTGCTCCGCGCCTCTGGAGTAGTCTTCCTGTCCCCCTAAACTAAACTACCCTAAACTAATCGTCCCCCTAAAGTAATCCTAAGACCCCCTCAAAGGACTCGAAAACGTCTGGCAGGGAAGGACAGGCAAGCCCCATCGGCAACGCCCTCCTCTCCCACCGTCCCATACCAGGACGACGCGGAAATGTCCCGGGAAAAAAATGCTGGCCAGCTGACCTCGTCACTCGCCTCTGCCGACGGACTGGTTGGCTATTCCATGGACGAACGGGGAATGCTCCCAGTGAGCGGGGCATCTCGCCAGATGAGTTCTATCGCGACACTATTCGCGACAAAGTGTCGCGATACTGCTCGCGGCAAGAGGAGGGCGGGTTCAATGGCTGGAGTCATTGCTCACCTGCCGATTCCTGAGAGGGGAAGGAAGACCGACGCCAGTGGCGCGAGCACCCCAGGGCCCCTCTCGCCCCCCCGGGTAATTCGTCGTGCCCCCTCCCCTCGCTCCACGCGCAAGATCCGATTGAACCCTGCCCAAGAGGATAGGGGGAGATTGTGCTGCGCGCGGACCCGTGAGACCTTACCGCCGATGAAGCCGAGCGCGCATTCAGCCAACACGCCGACCGAGCGACTCTCCGGCTCCGTGGAGCGGGTCACCTTCCACAGCGAGGAGACGGGCTTCTGTGTCCTGCGGGTCAAGGTGTCGGGCCACTCCGACCTCGTGGTGGTCATCGGCGCGGCTGCCTCCATCACGCCCGGCGAGTACGTGGAGTGCCTGGGGATCTGGCACAACGACCGCACCCACGGGCTCCAGTTCAAGACCACCCTCCTGAAGGTCGTTCCCCCGAGTTCCCTGGAAGGCATCGAGAAGTACCTAGGGTCGGGCATGGTGAAGGGGATCGGCCCCCACTTCGCCGGGGTGCTGGTCCGGGCGTTCGGGGAGACCGTCTTCACCGTGATCGAGAACGAGCCGGAGAGCCTGCTGAGGCTCCCCGGCATCGGCAAGAAGCGGGTGGGGAAGATCACCTCGGCGTGGTCGGAGCAGAAGTCCATCCGGGGGATCATGGTCTTCCTGCAGTCCCACGGGGTCGGCACGGGACGGGCCGTGCGGATCTTCAAGACCTACGGCGACGGGGCGATCGCCAAGGTCACGGAGAACCCCTACCGGCTGGCCCTGGACATCCACGGCATCGGCTTCAAGACGGCGGACCTGATCGCCGGCAAGCTGGGCATCGCCCCCGACTCGCTGCTCCGCGCGCAGGCAGGGGTGCGCCACGTCCTCCAGGAGCTGTCCAACGACGGCCACTGCGCCGCCCCCCGGGAGACGCTGGTGGAGGAATCGGTCAAACTCCTGGAGATCCCGGTCCCCGTCCTGGAGGAGGCCATCCGGGAGGAGATCGCCCAGGAGAACCTCGTCCAGGAGGACATTGAGGGCCGCCCCTGCCTCTTCCTGACGCCCCTGCAACGGGCCGAGGTGGGCGTGGCGGGGAGCATTAACCGGATCCTGCAGGGAGGGCCTCCCTGGGGGGCGATCGACGCGGAGAAGGCCGTGCCCTGGGTGGAGGAGAAGACCGGCCTGGCCCTGTCGGCCTCCCAGCGAGAGGCGGTGCGCCTCGCGCTCGGCAGCAAGGTGCTCGTGATCACCGGCGGTCCCGGCGTCGGCAAGACCACGCTCGTGAACTCCATCCTGCTCACGCTCCGGGCGAAGCGGATGCGCGTCACGCTCTGCGCCCCCACCGGCAGGGCCGCCAAACGCCTCTCCGAGTCCACCGGGTTGGAGGCGAAGTCGATCCACCG
>JACRCS010000988.1 GCA_016218905.1 Deltaproteobacteria bacterium | reverse complement strand
TGCGACGTGTACGACCGCGATCGCCTCGCGCCCGGCCACGTCGTCGCGGGGCCCGCGATCGTGGAGGAGCCGCATCACATCACGGTCGTGCTGCCCGGTCAGCGGCTCGGCGTCGACCCGCTGGCAAATCTGGTGATCGAGCTCTAGCGGGTGCCTCGTGGGAGCGGCCTCCAGGCCGCGATATCGGGCGCAGCCCGACCCGGGGCCTTCGGCCCAGAATCGCGGCCTGGAGCCCGCTCCCACAAAGAGCTGACCTGACCTGGAACTCCTTCAGCGCTCGAGCGTATTTGAAGGGAAAGAGCCCATGGCGCAAGTAAACCCGATCACCCTCGCCGTCGTACGGAACAACCTGATCTCCGTGGCCAACGGCATGCAGGAGACAGCCTTCCGCTGCGGCGTGACTCCCTTCCTGTACGAGATCATGGACTGCTGCTTCGGCGTCCTCGACGCTGAGGCGGGCGTGCTCGCTCAGTCCCACGGCATGCTGCTCTTCCTGGGGAGCCTCGGCCCGGCGACGCGGAACTGCGTCGAAGTGCTGGGGAAGGAGAACCTCGAACCCGGGGACGTGATCATCTCGACCTGCCCGGGCATCACCGGCGCCCACACCTCCGACGCGCTGCTCTTCACCCCCATCTTCTACCGGGGGAGCCTCTTCGGGTACGCGTCGACCAAGTCCCACTGGCTCGACCTGGGCGCGAAGGACGTCTTCCCCACCGACGCCCGGCACGTCTTCGAGGAGGGCCTGCGGGTGCCCCCGGTGCGCATCTACCGGAAGGGAGAGCTCCAGAAGGACGTCTGGGAGATCATCAAGGCGAACTCGCGGGCGCCGGACGCGGTCTGGGGCGACATGCAGGCCCAGGTCGCCGGCTGCCGGTTCGCGGAGAAGCAGATCGCGGAGCTCCTCGACAAGTACGGCGCCGAGACCGTGCGCGCGTGTGTCGAGGAGATCTACGGCCACAGCGAACGGATGATCCGCCACGCCATCGCCGCGATCCCCGACGGGGTCTACACGGCCGAGGACTACCTGGACGACAACGGCATCGACCACGACCGGCCCGTCCCGGTGAAGGTCACGATCACGGTCGAAGGCGACGAGATCACGATCGACTTCACCGGCTCCGCGCCCGAGCAGCGGGGACCGATGAACGGCCTCCTGATCAGCACCCTGGCGGCGGCGAGGGTCGGCGTGAAGGCGCTCACCGTCCCCGAGCTCCCCGGGAACGAGGGCTTCAACCGGCCCATCAAGGTGGTCGCGCCCGAGGGGAGCATCTTCAACGCGAGCGACACGGTGCCCTCCTTCCTCTACGCCTGGGTGGCCCCGATCGCCCTCGACCTGATCAACCGGGCCCTCCACCGGGCGCTCCCCGAGCGCGTCCCCGCGCTCTCGGGGGCCGACGTCGTGTGCGAGGGGTTCGCCGGGATGGACCCGGAGACCGGAAGGTACTGGGGGACGCTCACCCCCTGCGTGGTCGGTCAGGGCGGAGACTACCACTCCGACGGGGAGTGCTTCCTCTATCCGCTCTCGGCCGGGGCGTGCAAGAACACGCCGAGCGAGGTCCTGGAGTCGACCTACCCCCTCGTGGTCGACCGCTGCGAGCTCGTGCCGGACAGCGGCGGCGCCGGCAGACACCGGGGCGGTCTCGCTTCCCGGACCCACTTCCGGCTCACCGCGCCGGGCATCTTCTTCGGCGTGATCGAGAAGGGGAAGACGCCACACTGGGGGCTCTTCGGAGGCAAGGAGGGGCTGCGCAACTTCGCCCTGATCCGGTCCAAGGCGAAGGGCGAGTTCGAGGTGCTCAAGCATCCCGGCGTGGAGCTCGACGAGGGCGACCGCGTCGTCGTGACCGCGGGCGGTGGCGGGGGCTACGGCGACCCGCTGGAGCGGCCTCCGGAGGCGGTGCTGGAGGACGTCCGCAACGGGTACGTCTCGCCGGAGAGCGCCCGCCTCGACTACGGCGTCGCGCTCGGAGCCGACGGGCGAAGCGTCGACCACGACGGGACGAGGGCGCTCCGTGGGGGACCGTGAGGCCGGTCTTCCTTTCCGGTTTCGAAACAGACGTGTTGGAGAAGACGTTGCCGGCGCGGCTCGGCCGCCCATCAAAAAGGAGGCGAGAATGACCACCGGTCGTAGAGGGCTCGCTGCGAAGCTCTGCACCCTGATGGCGCTGGTCCTCGCGGCCCTTGCGGGCTCGGCCGCCGAGGCGAAGGTCACCCTCAAGTTCTCGCACTTCCTCTCGGAAGGCACGCCCATGCACAAGGGCGCGGTGAAGTTCGCCGAGCTCGTTGCGGCGAAGAGCAAGGGCGAGATGGAGGTCCAGGTCTTTCCCAACGCGCAGCTCGCCAACGTGCGGGAGACGCCGGGTGCGCTCAAGACCGGCACGATCGACGTGAGCGTGATGGATTACGCGATGCTCGCCCCCTTCCGCAACGGGCGGGACTTCAATGTCTTCATGGCGCCCTTCGCCTTCCGCGACACGAACCATCTGCTGGCCTTCCTCCGCTCGCCGGTCCTCGCGGAGATCATCTCGGAGTTCAACAACGCGAGGGTGGGCTTCCAGGTCTTCGCCTACTTCGGCGACCGGAGCCCCAAGCAGCTCTCCACGAAGACGAAGCCGGTGAAGACGCCGGCCGACCTGAAGGGGCTGAAGATCCGCGTGGCGCCCTTCCCCATGCACCTGGAGATCTTCCGGGCCTGGGGGGCGGCGCCGACCCCGGTGGAGTTCAGCGAGCTCTTCACGGCCCTCCAGACGGGCCTCGTGGACGGGGAGGACAGCGACGTCATCTCGGTCGCCCAGATGAAGTTCTACGAGGTGGAGAAAAACGTGGCCCTCCTGGCCCACCTGATGCCCGCGCTCACGCTGGTGATGAGCGACAAGGCGTGGGACAGCCTCACGCCGGCCCAGCGGAAGATCGTGATCGAGGCGGGGGCCGAGGCCGGCGAGTTCCAGAGCCAGACCTGGCGGGCGCAGGAGCTGAAGGACCTCGAGACGCTGAAGGCCAAGGGGATGAACATCACGGTCCCCGACCGTCAGGCCTTCGCGGCGATGATCGAGCCGCTGCTCGAGGAGTGGGACAGCTCGGGGAAGTTCTGGCGCAAGGGCCTCCTCCAGGAGGTCCGGAAGCTGAAGAGCAAATGAGCCGCTTCGCGAAGGCCTCCGAGCGCCTGGGCGGCCTGGTGGAGCTCGTCGCGGGCCTGCTCCTCCTCGGGATGCTGCTCGTGGTCTCGCTCCAGGTGGGGCTGCGGTACCTCTTCCAGGCCTCGCTGCCTTGGCCCGAGGAGCTCTCCGTCCTCTTCTTCGGCTGGGCCGCGTGGCTCGGGTCCGCCGCGGCCCTCTACCGGAACGTCCATCTCCGGATGGACATGCTCCGCGAGAAGCTCGGCAAAGCGAACCGGAGGCGCCTCGACGTCCTCGTGCACGTGGTGGTGCTCGCCTTCCTGCTTCTGCTGATCGCGAAGAGCCTCCCGGTGGTGAAGGCGGGGGACCTCACTTTCTACGCGTTTCTGCCCTTCACGGTCATGTACCTCTACGCCGCCCTTCCGGTGGGCGCGGGGCTCATGGGCCTCCTGATCTTCTTTCGGATCCTCGCGCCGCCGGCTCACGAAGAGTCGACCTCCTTGGAGAGTCGGTAGGCGGCTGATCCCTTTCGACCTGTCCACGCCCGACCGCCTCGCCAGGAGGTCGTCGGGCCCGGAGGCTGACGTGGACCTCGCGCTACTGCTCCTCTTCCTCTTCGCCTTCATGGCGCTGGGCGTGCCGGTGGCCTTCTCGATGGGGCTCGCCTCCACGGCGTTCATCCTCGTCCACCCGGGGCAGATCCCGCTCGAGGTGCTTCCGCAGCGCATGCTCTCCGGCCTCGACTCCTTCTCGCTCCTGGCGATTCCCTTCTTCTACCTCGCGGGCGAGCTGATGAACGAGGGCGGCATCACCCAGCGGCTCGTCAACGTGGCCACCGCCTTCGTCGGTCACTTCCGGGGCGGGCTCTCCCACGTGGTGGTCGTCTCGAACATGCTCATGGCCGGCGTCTCCGGCTCCTCCGTGGCAGACGCCGCGGCCACCGGCTCCGTGCTCATCCCCGCGATGAAGCGCGCCGGCTTCGGCGCCCCCTATGCCTCCGCCCTTACGGCCGCCGCGGGCACCATCGGGCCCATCATCCCGCCGTCCCTCCCCATGCTCGTCCTCGGGATCCTCGCCAACATCTCCATCGGGAAGCTCTTCCTGGGCGGCGCGGTGCCGGGCGCCGTGATGGGACTCTACCTGATGGGAACGTCCTACCTCGTCAGCCGCAGGCGCGGCTACGCGACGTCGCCGCGCGTCGTCTGGTCCGAGCGCTTCCGAGCCCTCTGGGAAGCGCTCTTCGCCCTCCTCATGCCCCTCCTGGTCCTCGGCGGCATCGTGGCCGGCCTCATGACCGCCACGGAGGCGGGCGCCATCGCCGCGCTCTACGCCCTCGTGGTGGGGCTCTTCGTCTACCGGGGCATGGGGTTTCGGGACATTCCCCGCGTCTTCGGCCGGGCGGCGGCCGGTTCGGCGGTGATGCTCCTGATCCTGAGCGCTTCATACGTCTTCGGTTGGCTCCTCGCCAACATGCGCGTCGCGGACGCGATCGTGGCGACGGTGCAGTCCATCTCGACCTCCCCCTGGGTGACGCTGCTCGTCATCAACGTCTTCTTCCTCGCCTGGGGCTGCGTCCTCGACCCGGTCCCGGCCCTCATCATCCTCGTCCCCATGTTCGTCCCTCTCGTCCAGAAGGTCGGCGTCGACCCCGTGCACTTCGGGGTCATGGTGGTGCTGAACCTCCAGATCGGGCTTCTGACGCCTCCCGTCGGTTTCCTCGTCTATCTCACGTCGTCCATCGGCAACGCCCGTGTCGGGGAGACCTTTCGCGAGAGCACTCCTTTCATCCTCGCCCTCGCCGTCGTGCTCCTCCTGGTCACGTACTACCCCCCGCTGGTCCTCTGGCTCCCGACGCGACTCATGGGCAACTAGGCGAGCTCGAGGCGAGTATTCGGTCCGAAGGCGTTGGGGCCTCACTCCCTCGTGTCGCCCCCCGCTCTCGACGGATGTTGGCCGTCGCTGCGGGGACAGCGAGGGAACAAAACGAACGTCCTCGGCACCAAACGCGGAGAAGCGGCGAGGAGACGAGGAAGAATCTGCCTGTCTGTATGACACAGGTCATAGAGCGGGAACCGTCGCGGCGTATAGCGTAACAATGGTTGACTGAGGCGGGCCGGGGCGGGCAAGCGGAACGACCGGACCCGCCGGGCGCACGCAAGGCGCGAGCGCCGCTCCGAGCGAAGACCGAACCTCAGGACGTCCGAAGGAGAAGACGACCATGCACGCATCCCGGCCCGCCCGCTCCCCCGTCCGCGCTGCGGCACTCCTGCGAGCCGCAGGTCTGGCGCTCGCCGTGTCGCTCGCCGCGACCGGAGTGGAAGCGCGTTCTGCAAAGTTCTCCCATGACCTCCTCGCGGTGAGCTTCCCCAGCGAGAAGGAGGGATGGGCCTGCGGGCGGCGGGGAGCCATCGTCCACACCGCGGACGGAGGTTCCACCTGGGTGGTCCAACAGAGCGGAACGATGCGGACCCTGACCTCCGTCTCCTTCTTCGACCGGCAAAACGGCTGGGCGGTGGGAGACGTCGGGACGATCCTCCACACGACCGACGGCGGCAAGACCTGGGCCCCGCAGAAGAGCCCGGTGAAAGAGTTCCTCATGTCCGTCCAGTTCGTGAGCCCGCTGAAGGGCTGGGCGGTCGGCGAGAGGACGACCATCCTCTACACGGCGGACGGCGGCCGGACCTGGGCCGTCCAGTTCAAGGACGAGGACTTCCTCCTGAAGAAGGTCTCCTTCTGCGACGAGCGCACCGGCTGGGCGGCCGGCGAGTACGGCTTCATCTACCGGACCGAGGACGGCGGCGCTACCTGGCGGCAGCAGGCGGGTTCCTACCGGATCTCCGACCGGACGGGCGAGCCCGAGGGCGGAACCTTCCTCTTCGACATCGTAGCGGTCGATCCGCGTACCGCCTGGGCCGTGGGCATCGACGGGTACGTAACGAAGACCACCGACGGCGGCGCCACCTGGCAGGTGGTGAGCGGCCTTCCCCGCGCCCACCTCTTCGCCGTGGCGAGCGATGCCAGGGGAAGGGTCCTCATCGGCGGCGACGGCCTCCTGCTCTCCAGTTCCGACGGCGGCGCCACCTTCAGGCCCGCCGGCGCCGAGCCGCCGGTCCGCTACGGCTGGATCTACCGCATCATCCCGCGGGGCGCCGCCGGCTACGTCGGGGTCGGGAAGGAGGGATGGATCTACCTGAGCGACGGGAAGGGCGAGAAGTGGGGCCGGGCCAGGCTCTAGTCAGCCCCTGCGAGCGCTCCTCCGGCGGCAACTGACCTCAAACGGAAGGCACGACCATGGGTCTCGACGCGAAGCGCAACCTCTCCGACAAGATCTCCTGGTACCTGACCCGGAAGAGAGTCCCCGCCCTCGTCGCCATTCTGGCGATCACGGCCGTCTTCGCCTACGGCGCGTTCCAGATCCGGGGCGAGGTGATCCTCCAGGAGATGCTCCCGTACGACCACCCTTATCTCAAATTGCAGGCCCGCTTCGCCGAGGTGTTCGGGAGCGGAGGCTCGACCGTAGCCATCGCCCTCGTCCAGAAGAACGGCGACATCTTCAACCCCAAGACCCTCACGAAGCTGAAGAAGATGACGGAGCAGGTGGAGATGGCGGACGAGGTCTACCGCCTCCTCACCGTTTCCATCGCGAGCAACTTGAGCAAGGTCGTCCACACCAAGGCCAAGGGCGAGATCAGCATCGAAGCGTTGATGTACCCGGACGTGCCCCAAACCCGGGAGGGGCTCGACTCCCTGAAAAAGAACGTCTTCTCCAATCCGGCCTACAACGGGACGCTCGTCGCCGAGAACGGCAAGGCCGCGCTCCTGCTCACCGAGTTCAAGGAGAACATCTCCTACCTGCGCGCCTTCAACATGCTGCGGGGCATCGTGCAGCAGTACTCGGACGGTGAGACCTCCGTCCACGTGGTCGGCTACCCGATGCTGATGGGCTGGGTCTTCAGCCTCAAATCCCAGATGTTCATGGTCTTCGGCGTCAGCCTGGCGGCCATCGCCCTCGTGCTTTGGCTCATCTTCACCAACGTTCCCGGAGCGATCTCCCCCCTGGCCGCGACGCTCATCCTGACGATCTGGGGTCTCGGCTTCATCGGGTTCACGGGGATCAACTTCAACCCGCTCCTCTACGTCCTGGCGTTCCTGGTCGGTTCCCGAATCATCGGGAACTCCCATCAGATCGCCTACCGCTACTTCGAGGAGCTGAACGCGAGCGGGGGCGACCGGACGAAGGCGTGCTACGAGACGATGCGGACGATGTTCATCCCGAACTTCACCGCGGTCGTCTCGGACGCGGCGGGGTTCACGGTCCTCTTCGTGGCCAAGATCGCCCTCATGCAGCACCTGGCGATCATCATGACCTTCTGGATGATGACCATCCTCCTTACCGGCTTCCTGGTCCCCGCCATCTGCAGCCTCATCCCCCTTGAGGTGGCGAGCGGGGAGTGGGCGAAGGAGAGCTGCCACCTCGACCGGAAGGCCCGTCTCTTCATGGCCCTGACGAGCTTCTCCATCGGGCCCAGGACGAAGTACGTCATGGGCACGATGCTTGGGGTGCTCATCGCCTTTTGCGCCTGGGAGATGACGAAGCTGAAGATCGGAGATCCCACTCCGGGCTCTCCGCTCTTCTACTCGAGCCACCCCTACAACAAGGACACGGCCGTCGTCGACGGGCTCTTCAACGCCTCGTCGGAGAACCTCGCGCTCTTCTACGAGGGAGCCCCGCAGTCGGTGTACGAGCCGGCCGTGCTGCAGACCTTCGACGACTTCCAGGAGTACATGGCCGTCCGCCTGCCCGACATCTACAAGTCTTCGAGCTCCGTTGGGAACATGGCGAAGATGGTCAACGTGATGCTCCACGACGGGGACCCCGCCTACCACCAGCTGCCGAGCGAAGAAGAACAGCTCACGGCGGTGGTGGGGTACGTCCGTAGAGTCACGGGCGCGACGGCCCTCCAGCGCTTCCTCGACGCGGACCTGGAGCGGTCCCAGATCCAGCTCTACTTCTCCGACCACACCTCCGACAACCTGGAACGCATCCGGGACGCCGCCTACGGCTTCTTCAAGGACCATCCCATGAAGACCGGCTCGGGCGAGTTCAAGCTCGCCGGAGGCCGCATCGGAATGGAGATTGCGGTGAACGAGGAGATGAGGCGCACGCACGCCCTGATCGACGCCCTCATCTACACGGGGATGATCCTGCTCTGCTCCTTCATGTTCCGCTCCTTCGTGGCCGGCCTGATGCTCACCGTGCCCCTGATGATCGCGAACGTCATGGTCGCAGCCTACATGAGCCTCAACGGGATGGGCCTGTCGATCAATACGCTGCCCATCGCGGCCATCGGCGCCGGGATCGGCGCAGACTTCGCGATCTACCTCTACAGTCGGGCCATGGAGGAGTTCCCGGTCCACCGAAGCTGGGGCGCCACGATCACCCAGTCGATCTGCACCTGCGGCAAGGCGGTCTTCTATACGGGCGTCACGATCGTCCTCCCCATCCTGACGTGGTACTTCCTCTCCGACATGAAGTTCCAGGCCCAGGTGGGGTTCTTCCTGTCCATGATCATGGGTATCAACGTTCTCTTCTGTTTCACCCTGCACCCGCTGATGATCTATCTCATCAAGCCCAAGTTCATAACCCGAGGCGTAGTCGCTTTGAACGAGAGCCGATGTAGAGGGGCCGGTCTCGAATCCGTCGTGGCCGCGGAGGAAGCGTAGGAATCAGGTTTTAGGTGTTAGGAGGAAGTCAGTCCTTCACGTTGGCAACCATTTTGCTGAAAGGTGTGAAGCTCATGACGTTGAGCAAGCGGCGAGGCAAGATCGGAACGGTCCTGGGGTTATCCCTCCTCTCCTTCGGCGTTCTCCTCTCCTCGGGATCCGCGTACGAGTTTACAGTGGGAGGCAAACCGGTCTCGATCATGGGCTACATTTCGCAGGAGGCCGACTACGGCCTGGTCAAGAACAAGTTCGAGAACCAGAGCGGTTTCAACTCCTTCCTGACGACCGCGCTCGTGGAGGTCGAGGCGAAGCCGAGCCGGAACGTTAGCGCCTTCGTCTCGGGCAGCTTCGAGGCCGACTGGGCCTACGACATCCTGAAGAACAACAACCAGTGGAACGACAAGCTGTTCGACCGCTCCCGCGATCACCAGTACATCCGGGACGACTGGCAGGATCTCCTGAAGGAGGCCCACGTCACTTACGGAGCGGAACACGTCTACCTCCGCCTCGGCAAACAGGTGGTGCAGTGGGGCGAGACGGACGGATTCGTTCTCGCGAACCTCATCAATCCCGTGGATCAGCGGCGGGGCCCGACGGACGTGAAGTTCGAGCACACGATCATCCCGATCTGGCTCGTGCGTGCCGAGTACAACACGAAAGTCAACTCGACCGTGCTCCAGGATCTCGGGTTGCAGTTCATCCTCGACCCGGCGCTGCAGTTCCGCGGCAACCAGATCGTCGAGGCCGGGAACGACCGCCAGGGCGTCTTCGCGCCCGGCGTCGACCTGGGCGCACCCGTGCACCTCGGGAGCCTTCACAGCAAGATCGACCGGCCGGACAATCTCGATCCCAAGGACTTCAGCTACGGTTTGAAGCTCAAGGGGAACATCCGCGGCACCCTGGTGAACCTCCTCTACTTCAACGGCCGGGACCGCGACTTCGCGGCGCATCCGCTTCCGATTCCTCCCACGGTCGATCCGATCGCGAACGGCTTCGATGGCCTGCCGGTCATCCATCCCTTCCAGGAGGGAGAGTTCCCCAAGCTCCGGTTCGTCGGCCTCACGGCCTCCGGTGCCTTCGAGGGGCTGAAGGCGAGCTTCCTGGGGGGCGTCGCCCCGGTCCTCCGCCTCGAGGCGATCTACGCCTTCGACACCACCTACGGAACAAACGAAATGTTCGATCCCGCGAAGTTCTTCTGGAAGACCGACGAGCTGCGCCTCGCCCTCGGGGTCGACTGGAAGGTGAAGATCAACTGGTTGAACCCCAGGGCCTACTTCTTCATCTCGCCTCAGTACTTCTACCAGCGGGAGCTGGACTTCCCCGATTCCGGCGACGTGGCCAACGCGCTCATCGGCGGCCAACCGCTCACCGTCACCCAGCGCGGATCGGTGCCGCCGGCGCTCCGGGAGAACAACCACAAGTCGACCTTGGTCGTGATGACGAGCTACCTCCACAACAAGCTGGCTCCGCTCTTCTTCTGGTCGCACGACTACACGAACCAGTCGGATACTTGGCTCGGTAAGCTGACGTATTCTCCCACGCAGTCCTGGGACCTGGGCTTGGGCGTCTTCGCCCTGAAGGCGAGCGCCCGAGGCATCGGGAACGACGCGATGAAGAACCACGACAAGCTCTTCGCGACGGTGACCTACAAGTTTCAGTGATCCGGACGGCTGACCCTACTTCAACGGTTGGAACTCTTCCGAAAGGAGAAACTCGCGATGAGACGCAAGCAAGCGATGCGTTTGATTCTCTCGGCTGCCTCTCTGGTGCTCGCCCTTCCGCTGCTGGCGCGAGGGGCTGAGCCCAAGCGTATCAATCCGGAGACCTATACCTTCACCTGGGCGGAGTTCGAGAAGCACAAGAAGGCGCTGGACGACCCGCGTCCGGTGCTGAAGGAGTTCGGGCTGAAGCAGATCCTGCCGGCCTCCGTGTACTCGCACCTCGTGGCCGAACCGGAAGACATGAAGAAGGCGTGGTCGGAGCTGGTCGGGTTCAAGGCCCCTGACGTCGTGGGAAAGATCGCCCCGGAGATCAAACCCGGGAAGTACACGTACAAGGATCTGTCCCAGCACCCCGGCTTCAAGCAGCTGATGACGCCCGACCTCTACAACCGGATCAAACCGGGGGCCCCGCCCCACTCCGGGAACATCCCCGAGTTCGAGATCATTCCGACGAGAGAGTACTACTGGTCTCTGGGGATCTCCGAGATGACCAAGAAGAACCTCGGCAAGACGAAGCTCGATGACAAGGGATACGTCATCGGCTCCACCTGGGCCGGCGGTTACCCTTTCCCGCGGCCCTCAGGCCCCTTCAAGGCCCAGCAGATCATGGCGAACGTGGAGAAGCGGTACCTGAGCTTCGGCCACGAGGTCTGGCTCGTCAACTACGGGCTGGGCTTCAACAAAAATCTCAAGATCGATTTCGCCGGCATCGACACGGTGCGCCGCATGAGCCTCGCCGGGCGCGCGGTCTTCCCGCCCTACGGCACCTATGACAAGCGGGCGGAGGAACTGGGGGAGACGGGAACGGCCCTGGTCGTCTTCGAGACCCCACGCGACATGGCGGGGCTGGGCCTGGAGCAGATCTACTACAGGGACCCTCTCAAGCCGGACCTCAACCTCATGTACATCCCCTCCTTCCGGCGCGTGAAGAAGATGAGCGCGACCGACACGCAGGACGCCATCGGTGGGCAGGACCTGATCTACGAAGACCAGGAGGGATGGGGACAGAAGCTCAGTCCGCAGCGTTATCCCTATAAGATGGAGATCATCGAGGAGCGAGAGTACCTCGTGATGGCCCCGACGATCGACGGCGCAGAGTACGTGAGCTCGAAGGGCAACTATGAGTTCCGGAACGTCCGGCTGGAGAGACGGCCGCTCTACGTAGTGAAGCTCACGCAGCAGGACAAGAACTACGTTTACGGCAGCCGGATCCTCTACATCGATCAGGAGAACTTCAACTTCTACCACATCGCCAACTATGATCAGAAGGGCCGCCTCTACCGGACCTTCGACCTGAACCCGGGCTGGCATCCCGAGATGGGCCACATGTCCTGGTTCGGAGCGTTTGCCCACTTCAGGGACCACATCGACCTGCACTCGAACGTGATCATGGGAGCCGCGATCCCGGCCGCGTGGGACCGGGAGGACATCAAGCTCGAGGGCCGAAAGGGGCTGAAGTAGGAGCCCTTCCGGAAATCCAGTGGGTGGCACGAAAGACCGATTTCTCGCAGAGGCGCAGAGAACGCAGAGAAGACCAAAGAGCCGTGACTTGGTTTTTCTCTGTGCCCTCTGTACTACTAACCTCCAGCTTCCCGAAATTGCATCAAGATTCTCATGCTGCGAGGTCCAAAAGTTTAGTGACTGGAACATGTTGCGTATTGATGATCGCCGTCACGACTCGGCGTCCTTTGGCCGTGAGAACGTAGCG
>JACRCS010000987.1 GCA_016218905.1 Deltaproteobacteria bacterium | reverse complement strand
GCCCTCGTCGACGCCGCGCTGCGCCTCGGGTTCTCGGCCCTCGAGCTCGAGTACCGTCTCTCCGACGCGCAGTACCGCGCCCTCGCCCGCCGGATCTCCCGGGGTGAGGTGAGCGCGAGCTCGGTCCACAACCCCCTGCCCCGCCCGCCCGGCGTCTCGCCGTTCCGAGCGTACGAGGAACGCGCCCGCCTCTCGAGCCTCGACCCGGAGGAGCGCAGGGTCGCGCTCCGGCTCGCCTTCGAGACCCTGGCCCGGGCCGAGGGCGTCGGCGCGGCGGTCGCCGTCTTCCACCTGGGGTCCGTGGATCTCGCTCCGGAGTTGGACGCGAGGCTCCTGGGGAAGATGATCCGCCGGGGAGAGCGCTCGAGCGCGGCCTACGAAGACCTGCGAGAGCGCGTCGCCGCGGCCCGGAAGGGGGCCGCTCCCGCCCACCGGGATGCCGTCCTGGGAAGTCTCGACCGGCTCGCGCGCGAGGCGGAGCGGCGGGGCGTCGTCGTTGGCCTCGAGAACCGGGTCCACCCCGAGGAGATCCCCGACCGGGCGGACCTGGAGCTGATCTTCCGGGAGCTCCGGGGCGCGGCGCTCGCCTATTGGCACGACGCCGGCCACGCCTCGAGCCTCATCCTCCACGGCTTCCTGGACAGCCCGACGGTGCTCCTGGAGGCCTTCCGGGAGCAGACCGCGGGCTTTCACCTCCACGACGCCAAGGGCCTGGACGACCACAAGGCGCCCGGAGAGGGCGACCTCGACTTCGCCCCCCTCGCCCCCTTCGCCCAAAAGGTGCCCCGCCTCGTGCTCGAGGTCCAGCCGGGCGGCTCCGAGGGGGCGCTGCGGGAGGCGCCAGGTCTACTGGCGCGCCTCGGGTTTCCGGTCTAGCCGATCTCGGTTTCACGTCTCCCGAGACTCCCACCACAGGTGCGTGAGCTCGATCTCGGCCTCCGGGAAGGGCTCGGCCCGAACCCTCTCCTCTCCGCCGTAGGCGCCGCGAAGGACCCAGGCCCCTCCCTCCAACCGAAAGACCTCGAGTGTCGTCTCGATGGGGTCGACGAGCCAGAGGTGGGGCACCCCGTGCTCGGCGTAGAGCGCCATCTTACGGATCCTGTCCAACCGCACCGTGCCGGGGGAGAGGACCTCGCACACCCAGTCCGGTGCCACGGAGATCCAGTTGTGCTCCTCGGGCTCCGCCAGGCGCTCCTTCCGCCAGCCGGCGAGGTCCGGGACGACGAGATTCGTTCCGAGCGCAACCTCCGGCTCGACGAGGAGGATCCAACCGCCCGGACCTCCGCGGCCGAAGTCGTACGGAGGACCGAGCTCGCTGTTCAAGGCTGAGGTGGCCCTCGCGTGGCGTCTCGAAGGTCTCGGGGTGGCGATCAATTCGCCGTCGATGATCTGGCCGGTCATGTTCTCGGGCAGGGAGAAGAGATCATCGTACGTCGCGGGCTTCTTGGCTCCTTCCGGCATCGGGCGGCTCCTCTCCGCGCGTCTGCGCTCGAGAGGCCATTCTAGGTCACCCGGCACCGGCCGGCCAGAGGGTTGCGGGGCCCTTTGGACGTGGTGCCGGGCCGCTCATCGTGGGTAACGGGGTCAATCAGACGATCGAGGTCCTCTTAAGGGCCGGGTTCTTGACGACCGAGGGATGCGCCCCCGCACCAGGGGCTCGCACCCGCCCCCGGCGGGAGATCCTTCGAGGGTCGTGCAGTTCGGCCACTCCACGGCGGATCGTCTCCCGTCTCATTCCCTTCGCTGGCGCCACCAGCGAAATCGAGCAGGGCCCGCAGGTTTCGACCTCCGCGGCGGCCCACACCCGCCTCGAACGGAGCGGCAGAAAGAACTGAGTCTCCGAAGGACAGCAACTCGCCGCTACATCTGGCAGCGCGGGAGGATCGCCTTCGGGCAAAGTACTTCTTCTCCTGGCCGCCCCCGACTTCCATACTGCACCTTCCGCGTCAGGCACAGCGTCGGACCAGGGTTCGTTCTATCGAACGCTGACGAACTTCACGGGCTCCGAAAGGACGGACCGAATCCCCGAACGGTCGGTCATCCTCTCCTGGAGCATGGCCCGGGCCAACTCGCGCGGTAGGCACTCAGAGAACTTGAGGTCGTCCACCACACCCTCGGCGACCGGCGTCACGATCCCGGTGGGCTGATCCTCGGTGAGCGCGCCGAGCACACGTTCCACCGTCCCTCCCGAAGATGGGACATCCAACGGGATGCCAAAATTATCCGCCTGCCCGGAGCATAGCCCCTCGTTGGTCAGTCGATCAGCGATCGCGGCATTGGCAAGCAGCCCGCCAAAGGTCCACCACTTGGCGTTTCCCAACGGATTCACCACACAGGCCGTGCTGCGGCCGTCGCACCACGAGAAGTCCGCTCTCAGCGATCGAAGCTCACCCGTGGCGCGCCGCGAGAAGTGGCTGGGAGTGTCGTCTTCGCAGAGCACGTGCCGGATAGCCTGGCAAAGCTCGTAATGGAGTGGCTGCCCCGTACCCAGCCACCGGGATCTACCAGGCATCTCGGAGGGCTCGACGTAGGCGATGCGGCGCCTCCAGTCGATGTGGTTCACGAGCCAGCTCCGGCCGGCGAGGAGCAGTATGGGGCGCTGGTCGTCGCGCATCGCGAGCGAGATCTGGTGGATCTGGCCGAGATCGGTGCGACCGTGGCGTACCGCAAACAGGGGCTCGCTCGTGAAGACGGAAAAGAGCTCCATGAAGTTCCGGCGGCCGAAGCTCTCCTCCCCCGACCTACCCAACCAGAGCATCCCCTGGTCACTCGAGAGGATGCCGACATCCAGCATGTGCCGTAGAATCCCGGCTGACGTCGCCTCCCCCATGGCAGCAAAGGCGCGCATCCCGCCGATCCATTCTCTCCACGTTGCTTCCCCGACGCCCCCCTCCTGAAGGGCGAGAGCCATGAGCTGCTGGGCCAGGATGTGGTACGGCTCGGGTGGCGGCTCAACTGGCTCGACGAACCCCTCACCCCAGAGCCGGACGATGCCGGCGGCCCTCAGGAAGGCCGGGGTGGAGGTCGTGAGGAAGAGGCAGTTACGTTCCGTCCCCTGCCGCCTACCCGTCCGCCCGAGCCGCTGAAGGAAGGAGGAGACCGTGCCGGGCGCGTCGATCTGGATCACGCGATCCAGGTCTCCGACGTCGATCCCGAGTTCCAGCGTGCTCGTGGCCACGATGACGCAGTCGGTGCCGCCGGCGAAGGCATCTTCGGCCCGGCGGCGTTCTTCCAGTCCAAGCGAGCTATGCGAGACGTAGGTCTCGACTCCCCGGTCCCGGAGTTGGGCCGCGAGTTGCTCCACACGCGCGCGGCTGTCGCAGAAGACCAGCCGCTTCTCCCCTCGGTGCATCCGCGAGATGACGACGGCAGCGTTGTCCAACGTGCCCACGTAGTCGATGGTCACCGACCCGCCTGCGGATGCTCTCATTGGCGCAATCACCCGCCCGGGTCCCCGGCAGGAGCCCGAGAGCCACCCGAGCAGTTCCCCCGCGTTGCCCACCGGGGCGGAGAGCCCGATGCGCTGGATCTCCCTGCCGGCGAGGCGCGAAATCCGCTCGAGCACTGCCAGGAGGTGCCATCCCCGGTCGTCCCCGGCGAAGGCGTGGACCTCGTCCACCACGACGGCGCGCAGACCCGAGAAGAGCCGCTTCTCGTCCGTGCGGGACGACGTGAGCATCACCTCCAGCGACTCCGGCGTGGTCAGCAGGCAGTCCGGGGGATCAGAGAGGATCCTCCGTCTCTCCGTCTGTGACACGTCCCCGTGCCAGAGGCCGGTCCTTCTCCCCACGAGGTTGCTGTAGTGGTCCAGCCGGGTGTGAAGGTTGTTCAGGAGGGCACGAAGGGGACAGATGTAGAGAACGCTCAACCCGGCCCACGATTCCGACAGCATCCGGGAGAGGAGGGGGAGGAAGGCTGCCTCAGTCTTGCCTCCCGCCGTCGGGGCCAACACGAGAACGTGCTCCCCGTCGAGCGCGGGGCCGAGGCACTCTTCCTGGAAGGGCCGAAGAGATGGCCACCCCAGCGTATTGACGATGTGGTGCTGGAGCGCCGGATGGAGCCTCTCAAACCCGCTCAAAGCTCGAGCTCGACGTCGTCCACGTTCCCAGCCGACATCGCGTTTCGCTCCACCGGGGTAGCCTCTGACGTCGCGATGGTAAGCGCGTAATGCACGCGTGGGTCGAAGTCTGGGAACTGGTCGATCCGATCCAACACGTCGGCAACGAGTTTCTTTAAGAAGATCCGGGGCGCGATCCCGACTCGTCCGCCGAGCTTGCCCGTTACTGAGGCGGCAAGGCTGGCTATGTAGACGTCGTCCGCAAGCGAACGAACCCGATCGGGGCTCTCGCAGTGTGAGACGTAGATGTCCCGGATCCGGCTTCCGACCGCCCGGAGCTTCTCCAGGTCGAAGCCGGGCAGCCGGATCTGAACGGCCCTGGGATTATCGAAGCGAGCGTCAGTTCCGAAATCCACGTGGAGCCGTTGTGCAAGGGGAGCGAGCCGCTGCATCCCTTGAGGCCCTTGGAAGAAGGCAGGCGTTCCTGTAATGAGGAGGTAGAGCCCGGGAAAGCGTCCTGCGTCCACTTCGTCGATGAGCTGGCGCAGCGCGTTGAGACTTCGGTCGCGCACATCGCTTCGCATCCGCTGAAGGGTCTCGACCTCGTCGAGCACGAGGAGCAATCCGGGGTGGCCGGAGTCGCGCAGGATGACGAGTAGGCCCTGGAGAAAGCTGAAGGCCCCGAAGTGATCGACCTCGCCTTTGATCCGCGCGGACCGCTTGACGGAGGCGCCGACGTTCGGCTGCCCGGAGAGCCAAGAAAGGAGCCCCTCCGCGGTCGGCGTATCCCCCGCCAAGATCGCCTGCCGATACGCTCGAAGCGCGGCAGTCAGCGCTGGAGCTTTTCGGCTGATCGCGGCGAGCCGCTGCTCCATGAGGTCCGCCGTGCGGTCGACGAGGATCCGGGGGTCGGCTTCGGAGACCGCCCCCTCCGCCAGCAGGTCTTCTTCCAAGGCGAAGAACCAGCCGTCGAGCACGGATCGGAGCGCGCCGTGCTGCATCGCCGCCGTGGAGAGGTTCTCGACCAGGCGGCGGTAGATGGTCTCGAGCCGGTAGAGGGGCGTTTCGCTTTCGGAGATCTGGACTTCCGAGGATGCGAAACCCATGTGTCTCGCGCGCTCCTGGAGCCATCGCGAGAAGAAGGTCTTTCCGGTTCCGTACTCACCCCGGACCGCCTTGAACACGGCACTTCCTCGCTGCACCGCATCGAGCTCTGCGTCCAGGGTGGACTCGAACCGCTCGAGCCCCACCGCGAATGCGTCTAGGCCGGCCCGAGGCACCGTCCCCCTACGCAACGAGCCGATGATCTCGTCCCGGCGCTGGGAGCTCACGTGCTCCTTCATCTTCCCCGGCCCTTCGAGAGCTCAAACTGCGCGGCGAGAAGGCTTGCGTTCAATTCCACGGTTCCCGAAGCGTCATCCAACGAAAGGACCGGGTACCCGTCCACGTTGAGGAGGCGCTGCATCGCGGCCACGAGTCCGCCGATCCGAATCGAAGGTTGCCCGAGATGCCTCGCCAAGGCTTCTCGCGTCATCTTTCCTCCCCGCTGGTCAAGGATTGATAGGAACTGACGAACGAGGTCCTCCGAGGGGAGCACCCGACCCGCGAGCTTTTTCTGCACGGCAAAGGTTGGCGACTCGAAGACGCGAGTGAGCCAATCGTCGGCAGCGCCTGCTCCCGGGGAAGGCAATGGGAGGTCGGAGAAGAGGCTGCCTTGCCCCTTCGGAGCCGGCTTCCCCTTCCGCTCAGCCGGCGAAGAGGGCTGGATCTGCCTCTTCGGGGCGGCCACTTCCTGACTCCGAATCTCCCACCAGGCGGGATACTCCGTCGCAGCGGGTTCCCACCCCTCGATGCGGTCCGCCTCGAAGGCGGAAGCCGAGAGCACGGCCAGAGGCACGACGACCTCTTGGGGCGTAGCTCCCCCGTGATACCCGTTCTTGCGACTTCCGTACCGCAGCCGTTCACTCCACGCTGCCACTACGGAGTCCCCGCTCCCGGCCGCCACCCTCGATCCCCGCAGTACGACCTCCCCGGCTCCCGGATCGCCCTCGTGCACGCGCCAGCGGTCTCCTTGATCATGCCTGCGAAGCTCCGAACCGGCCTCGAGTACGTGACCGTGGTCGCTCGCCAGGACGACGACGCGTTCTCCCTCCCGAGCGGCCTGGAGCAGTCCGGGTAGGAGCCGGATCGAGCGCGTCGTCCAGCGGATGACTACCTGGTCGGCACTGCTCAGATGATCGTCGACCGCGTTGAGGACAACCCCGATCACCGTGCGGTCTCCCGACGCGATCTCGTCCCGCACGGACGGAGAGAGGTCGACTCCGTCCTCAGCGATGAGCTCGCCCTTGTGGAAGAGGATCGGTCCGCGGCGGGACGACGAAGCACCCCTGAGCCCCGAGTGTGCGGCAAACCCTTGCTTCTCGTCGGTGGAAGAGCCCTGCGTCAGCCGCCCGCAAAGAAGGCTTGTCCGTGACACGTCGGTCGTCGTGGGAACCGTCGCGACCACCGGTCTCGAAGAGGCGCTCGGCGCCCCGGTGTCCTTGAGCTCGAACCACCCTTGGTGCAGCAGATCCTCCAGGAGTTCTCGAAACACGCCGTAGCTCATGCCGTCGATCACCAGCAGAAGCACCGGGCTCTTGAGGGCAAGCGGCGCGACCACCGCGTCCAGCACTCCCTCTACGGGGAGAACGCCGTCCTCTTTGGACGTGACAGGGGACGTCGTGCTCCACTCCTCGAAGAGTTCCGCGAACCGGCGATTCTGATCTTCTCGAACGTCCGTAGCACGCGAAAGGAGGCGGGAGTACGCGGCCGAGAGCTCCTGGAGGGGATCTCCGGCGCCTACCGTTCGTCGCGCCCAATCCGCGAAACCGGCCTCAACGGCGTAAGTTCGCGCCGCTTCCGAGAGAGATGCCGGGAGCGCGCCTCCCTTTGCCTTGTCCGACTTGAGCCACTGAACCAGCCGCAGGCTCATCTCGACCTTCTCGGCCTTCTCCGGCTGGAGGGAAGCCTCGTCGTGGGACATCACCGAGGAGCCTGCTTCCAACAAACCGTTCGTCGGGTCGAGACTCTTGGCGCCCAGCAGGGCGAGTAGCTCGTGGGCGTAACGTGATCGCCTCGCGTCGAAGCCGACCAATGACACGGAGCTCAAATAGGCGAAGGAATCGGCCCGGATCTCCTTCAGAAGACGATCCGCCGCCTCCACGAACCGCCTTGCAAGGAGGGTTTCCCCCTTCGACCGAAGGGCTCGCAGGACGGTCTTGGACGCCTCAGCCCAACCTCTTGCAGCATCCCTCTCGAGAGGCCGATGGCCAGTGCACCGTTCCAGCCGGACGGCAGCTTCCCGAAGCAGAGGCTCCGTAGCGGCACCGGGAGCGAACACGACCTCGCAGGCGAGGCCGACGGACACCGCCTCCGCTGCGTACCCCGCGTCCACGCAGTCGAGGACCGCAGCAGCAGCGCCGCCTCCCCCCTGTGCGAACCACCGGCGGACCCCCGCTCGCAGCGCGTCGGAAGCCTTTTCATAACGCGCGAGATGCCCTTCGTCCGTCGTCCAGGTCAGGAGAGTGATCAGATCGGGCCGACCGGTTCCGAGGCCCAGTCCTTCCCCGAGGAGGTGCCGCCAAACCGTTTCCGCGTCGAGCACCCCCGTGGGGACCGGAGGGTAGCCTCCTTGGGGTACGTGCTCCAAGAGCGCCTCCGCGATCCAGGAATCCTCCTTCAGCCTGGGGTCGACATAGCGCGCACGGAACAGATCCCGGACGATCTGCCAGGGTTCCACCTGGATCAGGCGACCCCTCGCGACCCGCGCCAACACGTCGGCGCCGAGCTCATGCTCGGGTACGGCTGTGATGAGGACCATGGGCCCCGCGTCGTCTCCCCGCGCGGAAAGCTTCTCCCGGATCTCGAGCACGGAGTCGCCTTGGAAGACCTCGATCTTCTCCCGGGCGGTCTCGATCCACGGGGGACCGTCCCATCGGCCGCGAGACACGAGGGCGATCACCGGTTTCCGAGGAAGCCTCTCCCGAATCGCCTCGACCTGCGCGCGGATCTGCCCGGGGCTGGGGGAAATCGCCGTCACGGATCACCCTCCTCCCGGTATAGCACCCACTCGATCGACAATCGCAACGCTGGATCGGACCCGAGCTTGTCCTCCAACCCGCGAAGCGCATCCCTCGCTTCCGAAGCCGCAAGCTCGCGGCGCGATGCCTGTTCGACCACCGTTCGGCCGGGCGCCGGTGGGGGTTGGGGGGGAGGTGGTTCTACCGGAGGCGGCTCGGGCGGGGGAGGCGTGGCCCGCGTCAGGAGCTTCAGGGCGTCGCCCTGCGCGGAGTGAAGTGCGGGAGCCAGGGCCACGGCATGCTCGTCCCATCCGAGCGCCTCCCGCACCCTGGCCCGCACCGAAGCGGCGGCGGCTGCCCTTTCATCGGAAATGCCGGCAAGGGCTTCGAAGATCTCCCAGTTGGCCGTCTCGAGAGTGGCGCAAAGGGGCTCGGCTCTCTTGAGGCTGACCCCCATGGCTGCCTCGGAGGTCGCGACGGCCCCAGTGGCGAGGGTTCTCGCGATCTCGCCGGGCGCGGCGGCTGCAAGGGCTTCCACGAGAGTGAGCACCGCCTGCGCCGTCAGTTGTCGGGACGTCGGCTCCCCGCAAGGTGGAAACTGCCGGGTCACGTCCCGAAGCCTCCCCACGAGCCTCTGGCACGAAGGCCGCAGGCCTCCGACGATGCGCTTCGCCTCTTCCGCCAGCTTGGCAGCGTTCCCGGCGTTTCGTAGGGGCGACACGGCGATCCCGAGGATCGCCGCCGCCCTCGTCACCGCGAGGTCCCAATCCTCCTGGCTCGGCAGGACCGGCTCCCGAAGCTCCAGGTCCTCCGGCAGGTTGTCCAACGTTGCCTGGGCCGGACCTCCGTACTGGAAGAACGCCCGTCCGGTCTGGTCGGCGAAGACGAGGATCACGAGGTTCTGCACCTCTTTGGGCAGACCCATGGACTTCGGGTCTTCCATCCAATCCCGAAGCTTCCCCACCGTCATCGTCGCGCCCTCTTCCGCCTGTTTTCGCAGGAAGTGGTTTCGCCAGTGGTGGCCCAGGACGAAGTGGGTTTCCCCCATCTCTCCGAGCCATGCGGGCACGGCGATCTGGCGCAAGAGGGCTCGAAGGGTCTTCTCCACCGAAATTCGGCCGTCCTGTGACTGGGTCGCCGGCTGCATCTCCCCGTACACCTTTCGGAGGTTCGGAAGCCGCACGTCCGCTTCGAAGACCGGGTGCGCGGGGAACTGATGGGAGAGCACCTGATCCAACAGGTGTTCGAGACCCTCTTTCAGGCTCGCGCCGACGGGCGGCTGCGGAGTGAAGGTTGGGTCGAGCGCCTGGAAGTGCTCCGAGAGACCGAGGGAGCTATCCAAGGACCCCGGCGGAGGGGTCGCGAGGCCGTAGGCTCCCTCCAGGCAGTTGAGCATCCGCTGCCGAAGCTGCGTCCGCTGGTTGTCCAGGAGCGTCTTGGCCGTCGCCCGGTCGGCGGGGGCCAGGTGCGTCGCATAGCTCGCGAAGCGCTCCCCCTTCAAGACGTGGTCGAGGATCACGAGGGTCCCGAGGTCCTTCTGGGTCTCTCGGCTGAAGAACGACGGCAGCCAGAGAAGGGTGTTGGAGGAGACTCCCCCTCGCTGGAACTGCTCGACCTTCGCCAGATCGTCCCTCGGCGTGTGGGGTTCCTGGTCGAAGGGGAAATCGATGATCACCTTCCAGCCGGAACCCGCGGCCGCCCGCAGTTGGTCCTCGGAGAGCTCCCGGACGTTCGCGAACAGGACGTCGAAGGAGCGGCGGGTGCCGCGCCAGGTGATCTCATGGGCCACGAAGAGCTGGTCGCTCTCCTCGATCCCCATCTCCTGGAACACCAGGTCCCGGATCACCCGGCGGCGATTGCCGAAGTTGTCCTGACCCCGGGCGCTCTCGATGATGCTCTCGGTGTCCACCCCGGTAAGCTGCAGGCTGATCAGCGGATTGGCGGACTCCTCCCCGATCTTGATCTCCCCGACCTGGGCCGCCCAATTCCGGAATCTGGAGAGCACCATCTGGCTCTCCCGACCCGGTATCGGGGATCGGATGGTGCCGTGGTTCAACGCAGCCAGGCGTGCCGGCGTGAGCGCCTTGAGGGACTCCACCTCTGGCACCAGGGCGGAGAGGAGCAGGGTCTTGAGCAGCCGATCGTCGGCCCGAAAAGCGACGGCCTTGGCATCGCCCTCCGGGAAGCTTCCGCCCCGGATGTCCTGCTCGAACGAGACACCATGCTCCTTTTCCAGCATGGGAAGGAGCTTTCGGTGGTAGAGGCGCTTCGCGTTTTCGAAGTGGATCCTCATCCCCTCGGTGAAAGGCTCGTCTCCCTCGGCGATCACGTCGAAGAGGTCTCCGACCGGAACGATATCGCCGAGCTTCAGGCCCTCCCGCTGGTTCACCAGAAGCTGGAGCATCACCTTGAGCGCCGTTCGCTCCCGTTGGAGCACCGAGGAGACCGCCACCAGCGTCTGCACCAGGGCGGGGCTGAAGGGATACACCTTCCGAAACATCTGTCGGTCCGCGGTTCCGGTGAGGAGGACGTTCATGACTTCCTCCCGGATCCGCACCGTCTCCTCGAAAGCTCCGTCCATCTCGATCCGGGCCGCTTCGGACCGAGGCTTTAGGATCCTCTTCTCCGTAATGGTCGGAAGGTTCCGGTCCTCCAGGACGATCGTGTGAAACCTCGCCTCCCACCACTTCAGGACGTCGCCGAACGTGAGCTGCTCCGAACCCGTTACGTGCTCCCCCACGAGCTCTCGGAGGTCCCTCTGCCTCGCGACGAAGCTCACGATGGGGATCGGGCGGTCGGAAGACTGGCTCTCGACCAGCTTCGCAAGCTTCTGGCCCTCACGGTTCACGAACGCGACGTCCGCCGCATGGCTCGCCAGCCACAGGATGAGCTCGTCGAGGAACAGGATGACGGCGTCGTACCCGAGGGACTGGGCGTGCTTGCTGATGATCGAAAGCCCGTCATCGAGCGTGACGAAGGCCTCGTCGTGGCTCTCCGCCGCCCGCTGGACCGACCGGAAGAACTGCTCCACCAGGTCTCCGACGAGCCGGATCCTCGCCTCCGAGCGAGCCGGCGAACGCATCGCCTCTTCGAAGCTCTCGGCGTTCCAGCCCTCTCCCAGGTCTCCCCAGTCTCCGCCGCCCCCGCTGCCGCTGCTCAGCTTGGCGAAGAAGGACTCGTCGCCCATCGTCTCCCGCAGGCTTCGGGCGTCCCGGAAGATCTCCTCCGCGAGATATACCCCCGGCACCGGAGCCTCGGGGTGAAGCTTTCGGACGTGGTCGGCGTAGTGCCCCAGGATCGCCGACTCCATGCTCCGAGCGCCGATCATGTGATACGGAACCAGGAGGAACCTCTTGCCCTCCGTCCAGGCGTTGTGCCGGGCCACGACGGGCGCGAGCTCGGGGATCGACCTCGCCTGGGGCTCGTTCTGGAGCAGGAGGTGGAGCACCGCCATGAAGTGGCTCTTGCCGCTTCCGAAGCTCCCGTGGAGGTACGCAGCCTTGCTGCTGCGGGAGTCCAGCGACGTCTTGATGAACCCGAGCGCGTTGTCGAAGCAGCCGACGAGCTGGGGGGTCACCACATAATCCCGGAGGGTCTCGTCGGGGCGGACTACGCCTTCGGTGAGCCGCAGGACGAAGTCTCCGCGGTGGACGCGCTCGGGGATCGAGATCAGGTCTTTGACAAGCGTCGTCATCCGTTACCTTGCCTCCCGCTTGCGAATCGCAGCCCGAATCCGTTCCCGCTCCTCCGGTTCGTAGTCGCGGCCGTACAGCCGAAGGAACAATCTCTCCTGCAGTCCTTCCTCCCCTTGCGCCCTCAAACCGGCCAGCACGAACGCCTTCGCCGTCTCGAACATTTCGCAGCCCATCCGAAAACGGTCAGCCCCAGTCCTGGAAAGGAGGAGGTCCCGGTAGACGCGGGCTGCCTCCGCGGTGGTGTCGTTCATGGCGTTACCTCTTCCAGCAGGCTGGAGAGCCCGAGCTTCTTCGCCCATTCGGACAGGTACGTCCGGTCGAGGTCCGAAACCGAGTCCAGCAGGTTTCGGATGTCGGAGAGCTGCATCTCCGAGCGACTCTCCCGAGACCATTCGAGCTTCGAGAGGACGAGGTCCTCCGGCGCGACGATGTAGAACTGCACCCCAAGAACGTCGATCTTCCTGCGCCGCGCAAACTCGAGCTTCCGGTACTCCGTGTCTTTCCGGACGATGCAGTCGATCTTGATCATGTAGCCCTGGTGGATGAGGTTGAACATCGTCCGTCTCGCCAGGGCTGCTGCCGCCGCATCGGCGCTGAAGTAGTAGTCCTCCCCGAGGACCTCCCCGAGCCGGGCGAGGCTTTCTCGTCGAAGCTCCACGACGAGGTCGATGTCGCGGGTCATCCGGGGCTGCGCGTAGTAGTTCATGGCGAGCGAGCCGCTCACCATGTACGGAATCCCCGCCTGTTCCAGGCGGGACACCACATCTCGCAGAACCTCGAGCTGCTCCGTCATTGCGATCGCACCCGCCGCGCGCCACGGCCGCGTCTCACGCCGGGCGGCATCCAGGATTTCAGGGCTTCACGCGTAATCCCCAACGACCTCAGCTCCTCGTCCAGGAAGTCGCGGAAGTAATCGCCCTGGCGCAAGTTGTACGTTGGATCGACGTCGTTGTGCCATTGCCGGAGCCAGGGGAGGAGCTCCAGGATGCCGGCGAGGAGGGGGGTGAGGCGCCCGGCGCCCCAACCCTCGTCTTCCTTCATCGGGATGTAGTAAGCGGCGAGAGCCTGTGCCTGCTGCAGGCGGTTCCAACCCGCCCAGCCGATGACCAGGGTCGGATCCGTCTCGCGGCTGCAATGCGGGTGGCTGACGAAGCGCTCTTTGGGGACGTCTAGCTTCCCCCGGAGGCGCCAGAAGGTGCTGCTCAGGAAATCGGCGGACTGGTACTTCGGGGGCACCGGGATGTCGCCGACTTGGTCGGCCTTGAGCTCTTTGGCCTCTTCAGCGGTCAAGCGGTCGGGGTGCCCGTCCGGAAGAGCCACGCGCGCCTCGATGGCATCCTCCTGACGCTGAAGCTCCCACGTGCGCTCCCACACCTCTCGCTTCCGAAGTCCGCTTGCCTGGTAGCGCAGGACGGGCAGGAGGGGCACCGCCTCGCCCTCCACGAGCTCCGTAACCAGGGCGGTGACGTCGAAGTCCGGTCGACCTCGGTAGAGCTCGGCAACCTGCATGAACTCGGGATCCTGGCGGACGCGATCGGCCAGCCTGGAGCAGGTTGTGAGCTCTGCGGCCCGCCAGAAGCGGGCGTCCTCGAGTCGGTCGAGGAGCCAACCGCGAAGCGCTCGAGCTTCCTGCTCCTCCCAGGGTTCCGTGTTCCACCGGCGCTTGTACTCGGGCTTCTCGACGAGTGCGACGTTTCGGTCTGATTCGATGAGGGCGATCCGGCACTCCACGAAGTAGCGGTACTCGGCCGGCCAGTGGCTAGGGATCTCGGTGATGGGGGTCGAGCCGTGACGCTGGAACCACGCGGTTTCGAGCTCACCCCGCGCCATCTGCCGCGCCATCGAGATCTCGAAGGCCCGCCCGCCCAGTTCGATCTCAGGTGGCTCGCTGGCGGGAAGGGAAAGGTCTACGTCGACGACGCCGTAGAGCCTGTAACACCGCCAGTCGAGCTCCTCCTGAAGGGCGATCATGCGGCGGAGGGTCGAGTGGTATGAGGTCTTCGCGCGCTCCAGCCGCTCCCGAGTGGGTGTCGCTTCTGCGCAGACTGCCGCCGGCGAGGCGGAAGAGTGCTCTTGGACGAGGCGGTCGAGCTTGCGGGCAAGGACAACGGGCGTCTCCGCGGGGATGGGATGCTTCAGCAACCCCGTGCCGGTGAACTCATAGAACTGCTCCCAGTCGGACGACGTGATCCCTCCGCCTTGCCCGCGGAGTCCCTTGTTGTGAAACACCTGTTTCATCCAGAAGCACGCGGTGGAGCTGTTGAGGAGGCCCAGGAGCGCGAGGTGGTCGTCCTCGGTCGCGTCCTTTGGGAGCTTGATCACCGGCGCCGACCGGTTGAAGACCTTCCCGCCCCGGTCCAGGACGAAGTGGTTGTGGGTGGCGACGAAGGCGAAGACGATGGAGAGAGGCGACACGAATCGATCGCAATACACCTCCCGCAGTGCCCACCATGGAATGCCGCGCTCTTCCACCGGAGTGCCGAACGCTTTTCGGGACTTCAGCGCGGTCCTGTACGGCCATAGAAATGCCAGGTGAGCAGCGATCCGATCCCGCGGCAAGCGCTCACCCATCGGCGTGTTCGGCCATAGAACGACGAGGTCACTCTCACAGCCCCAATCCCGGAGCCCTTCTCCGTCCCCGAGCGCTCGGGCTTGAAGACCTTGTTGGCGACCCGCCACATTCGGCGGGAGTAGCAGGCAGTTGTCCTCTCCCGTGATAGTCATGAAGCCGATGGATACCCCGAGTCCGTCGAGGCTGGTCGTTGCCTTTTCGCCCAAGCACTCCCTTAGATCAGCCGCGCCACCACCTCCGATGCTCCAGGGATGCTTCTCGAAGGTCGCCCGAGGGGTGTCGGTCACGCTCACGAAGTCGCTCTCGCTCCCCGCCACGTTGATCAGTGAACAGATCGACGACCAGACGAGGCCCTTGCCGGGGTCGTCGGGCGCACTCGGTTCGCCCTTGATCCCCATGACCGTGCGCACCGTGCTCCCGACCGGCTCCCGATGGCGACCGAACAGGACCACCGTCGGCGTCCCGTGCCCCGGAATGTAGGCCCCGGAGGTGTCGATAACGTGGGTGAGGTCCAGCTTCGGCAGGACCTCCTCGATCAGCTTCTTCCCGAACTCCCGCTTCATGAACGAATTTGCGGTGATCATCCCAACGTAGCCGGAGGGCACCTCTCGCCCGCCTGCGAGCGCAAGCTCGAAAAAACGCTCTGTAAAGGGAACCCCGAGGGAGTATCGCCGGTGACAACTGCCGAAGCGAGCCCGGTATGCTTGGTCAAGCGCATCATCCTTGGCCGTAATGTACGGCGGGTTTCCTACCACCGCGTGGTACTGCTGCCCCAGGATTCGCCGGAGCTCGTCCCGATCCTCGGTCTCGTACACATGGCGGATGGGATCATCCTCCGGGTGACGCGCGGTCTGCAGCCCGCGGGCGCCACGAAAACGTCTCCCGTGGAGAAGGGAATCGCCGGCCGCGAGGTTGATTCGGAACCCGGGGGCGTCCTTGAGCTTCGTGATGTCGGAGGCTTTCAGAGCGGCGATGAGGAGACGGAAGCGGGCGATCGCGACGGCGAACGGGTTCAGGTCGATGCCGTACACGCCGTCGAGGGCACGCTGGGCGAGCACCCTCGCGTTGGCGCCTGGCTCGTTCCAGACCCAGAGATCGAAGAGCCGGCGAAAGCCTCCGAGGAGGAAGTGGGCGGAGCCGCAGGTGGGGTCCAGGAGTCGGACGACCCGGTAGCCGAACTCCTCGATCGCCGGGGTGAGGGTGCGGTCAAGGATGAACTCCTCCACGAACTCCGGGGTCTGGAGCAGGGCGTACTTCTTCCGAGCCGCTTCGGAGAGCTCCTGGTACAGGTCGCCGAGGAAGCGGGTGCTCCAGTCGGGATCGGCGAAGTCGTGGACGAGCCTTCCGGTGGCTGGGTCGATCCGCTGCCAAAACTGGAGGAGCTTCGCCGCTCCGTCGCCGGAGAGGCCGAGGGACCAGAGCGGGTTCTGAACCTCCCGGTAGAGCTCCTTTGCGGCCGGGGGCTTCGCCACCTGTCGGAAGACCTCGTGCAGGTACTCCCGGTCGGTTTCCGTCGGATGCTTCTGGAAGAACAGCGTGTGCCGGTCGCGAGCCTCGTGCAGCCTCGTGCCCGGACCCGAGAGCTGGGCGTCGTCGAGAAGCAGGTTGTCTTCGAGGAAGCGCACGAACACGCAGCCGAGGATCCAGGCGATCCCGGCCTGGGTGATCGTCTCGTCCCTCCAGATCTCGTACGCCTCTGCCGTCCGACCGGCCGCCTTCGCCGCGGCGTACTCCGAGCGGAGCTTTCCGTCTACCTCGGGGAACTCTGTGCACCGCTCTCGAAGTTCGTCCTCCAACGCCCGAAGGAGCTTGCGCAGATCCGAAAGAAGCGTCGCAGGGTCAATCACGTCGGTTCTCCCCCGGGGAAATCCCCCTCACCCCAACCCTCTCCCCCGTCCGGGGGCGAGGGGACGAAACATGATCACTCATGGTCTTCATGATCATGTTAATCGCTCATGATCACGTTTTGGCGCCCGGCTGGATCACCGCGACCTGTTGGACCCGGGCAGCCCCCTGTGGGCGAAGCCACCCTTCCGGAATCCGAGACCATTGCCCGCGGGTGATGACGGGAACCGCTCGTCCGTCCAGGACCGGAAGGGCCTGTTGGTCCCCGCACGGGATGAGAACCCAGATGGGTCGAACCGGCCCGACTCCGTCGCGAAGCTTCTCCAGCAGCCCGAGTTGGTCGTAGCGGGCGAGGAGGCCGGGATAGACGAGGAGCAGAGGTTTCTCGGCGCGCAGGAGACCTTCCTCCATCGCCGGCAGGGACCGTTTGACGAGCAGCGTCAGGTTCTGCCAGTCGCGGCTTTCCCGTGGGGCGGCATCGGCTCGGAGCACGACCTTCCAGTCGACCCGAGCCTTGGAGGCCGCCTCCTTCATCGCGCCGATGAGGAGTGCCTCGAGACTTCGGCGCTCCACGCCGAAACGCCGGGTGAGCGGCCTCTCGGCCTCGGCGAGGTGCCGCGGGGCGACGGCGAGAGCCAGAAACCCTCCTTCGGAAAGGGAGCGTTGGAGGCGTTCTTCGAACTGGCGCCCCTCTGCGACCTCGGGACCGATCTCCTCCGCGGCGCAGAGCTCCGTCGGGAACCGGGGGAGGGTAGGGGTTCGGGAGCTTAGCCCTGTGAAGCTCTGGAGCGGGCTCCGATACGCACCGACCCCCTCCGCGGCCGATGCGTCCCAAAGAAGCTCGGAGCCCGCTTCGCGAAGGAGCTCGTCGAGCTCCGGCGGACTCGGGAGCTTCTCGGCCTCCGGGTAGCGGCTTCCGATCCGCTCCCGGATCTGTTCTGCGGTGAGCAGTCGAGAACCCAGCAGGGCTCCGTAGCCGAGACGGAGGGCTCTTCGGGCTTCCATGCCCCGGGGGTAGATCTCCAACCTGCTGGAGAGCGCGGCCCGCTCCGAAGCCGCCACGGCGAGCTGAACGAGTCTGCCGGACGGCAAGGGTTCGAGCCCTTCCGGAAGGGACACTTCCTGGAGTGCCTCCACCACCCGAGCCGGTGGCGCCAGCGGACCGTCAAGCGCGAGCCGATCCGCCACCTGTCCAAGCCTCTCGGCGAAGCTCACGAGCTCCGTGCGTAGCGCGACGAAGACCTTGCCGCCTTTTCGCTGAAGCAGGTACCTGGGCTCGGCCCTTCCACGCTCCGCCTCTACGGCAGCAATGGCGACGGCAGCCGCGAGCCGAGATCGAAGAGGTTCTTCCTGCACCGAGCCACGGGTGGTGAGCACCGCCCCCGAGAGCTCCTGGGCGGTCATCACGCCGCCGTTCTTCGCGAGGATCGCGGCGATATCGTCCCGGAGAAGCGTGAGGGAGCGGCTCCGGCCCCAACGTTCCCGAGCCATCCCGACCGCCTCCTGGACCTGGTTCAGGGGGAGATCGAGCAGCCGGGCGACGTCAGCCTGGCTTCGCCAGGATCGGGCATCCTCTGCGAGCCCGAGAAAGACCTGAAGCGCCCGCACGCCTCGGTCGTCCGCGGCGGCAGGGACGAGGCGCATCGCAAGGAGATCCACGCTCTGGACGTCGGCCTCCTCTTCGCTGCTCGGGTCGGAAATCGGCTCTTTCGACTGCTCAGGAAACCGCTCCCCGAGCTTCCCCAAAGCGCGTCCGATTTCTCGACGGACGCGGTTTCCCACGCCGCGCATCCGGGGGATCTGAGATGCGGGAAGGGAGAGGAGGTCGCCGACCGTCGTCACGTGAAGCCTTTCCAGAGCGTTCACCGCCGCGGTGGAGAGGCCGAGGAGTGCGAGCGGCATCTCCGGGGTTGCCCGGGAAAGAGCCTCGTCGAGGTTTGCGATCTCGCCGACATCGGTGATGGTGGTCGGCCGCTCGGCTGCCTCGAAGATGCGCTGCCAGACCCGAAGCATCTCTTCGCCGTTGTCGAAGCGTTCCCTGGCGTTGCGGCGAAGTGCCTTGGCGAAAAAAACCGTCATCTCCTCCCGAAGAGCGGGATCGAAGAGCTCCGGTTCGACGGTGACCTCGGCGTCGATGAGCGCAGGCGCGCTCCTCCCGTCTCCCCAGCGGGGCAAGGTGCCGGTTGCCATCTCGTAGAGGGTCATGGCGGCGGCGAAGCGCTCGGCTTGAAGATCCCAGCGGGGCGGCCGGCGAAGCGAAAGGAACGGGTCGAGGTAGGGGGTGGTCCCCGCCCGGATGTTCTCCGCCGGGGCGCGTGAAAGCGAGAAGTCGAACAGGACCAGGTGGAGCTTGTCTCCCCTCCCGAGAGGGGCGACCCCGATGTTGTCGGGCTTGATGTCCCGATGGGGGACTCCCTGCTGCTCCAACCAGTCGACGGTCTGCAGGAGATCGCTGCCGAAACGCTGGAGAAGGTCGAGGCTGAGCCTTCCCTCTTCCCGAATCCGCTGACCCAGGGTGTGATCGCCCGCCTTCTTCATCAGGAGCGCGAAGCGGCCGTTGATCTCGGTGGTCCCGAGAAGCTCGACGATGTGCTGGTGCCGAAGCATCTCAAGCCCCAGGACCTCGGCCTCGTCTCTGAGCCGGCCGTTGTGTTCCTCGTCGATCGCGACCTTGACGACGAGTTCCTTGCCATCCTTCTCGACGAGCAGCACGTCGGCACAGGATCCCCGCCCCAGGCGTTTCGTGACCACGTATCCACCCGGGATCCGATCCTTCGCCTTGGCCTCGCGCGGATCGACGAAGGCCTCGGGATCCGGTGTGGTGAGCTCTTCCTCGACGCTTTCGAGCTCGTCCAAGAAATCGGCTACTGAATCGAGGCGGCTCGATACGTCCGGGTAGGTTGCGAACTGGATCAGGTACTCCAGGGCGCTCCCCGCACCGTCTAGGACCGACGAGATCCGGAGGCCGGGGCCCTCGCGGAGCTTCTTCCCGAGCTCGAAGAGGGAGGTCGCCGGCGGCGTGCCGGAGAAGAGGTGATACGCGATGGCACCCAAAGAGAAGACGTCCGAGTGCTCGCCGGCGCTCGCCGAGTCGGTCAGCGCTTCGGGCGCGACGTACACGAGCGCCCCCTCTTCGACGAGGGAGTCGAGGTGAACCGTCGCCGTCACGCCGCGCCCCGTGCTCCCGGGTTCGCGCCGGCCGGTCTGCCAGTTGAAGAGCTGCACCTTCGGGGCGTCCGAATCCGGGTCGAAAACGAGGATGCTGTGGGGCGCGAGCGCCCGGTGAACGAGCTTCTTGGCGTGGGCGTGGCGCAAGACCTCCGCGACCTGCCGAAGCAGGTTCATTCGGAGATCGACGCTCAGCCGGCTGCCCCTCTCCCGAAGGTAGAAGTCGAGCCGAACCGCCCTGGGATCGTGCTCGAAGACCAGGGCAGGACCCCGCTCGTGCTCTCGGTAGTCGACGGCCCGCAAGACCCCCGGGTGGCGGAATCCTTCGAGGAGCTGGAACTCCCTCTCCGCTGCCCTACGAACCGATTCTCTACCCTGAGGGTCGGTACCCGCGGACACCGGGTAGAGCCGGACCCGTCGGCGAACGCTTGGAAGGGAGACGTGGGTCGCCTCCCAATCCTGGTACG
>JACRCS010000986.1 GCA_016218905.1 Deltaproteobacteria bacterium | reverse complement strand
TTGCCCATCTTCTCCCGGTACTTCTGTCGGATTTCGGCCGGGCAAAGGAAGCGCACCTCGATCCCGCATTCTGCCAAGGCGCCCTTCCACCCCCACCATTTGCTGTCCGTCGCTTCCAAGATGGGTGGCGCGGCGGGATGGGCAGCAGCCACTGCGACGAACTTCCGGTCAGAGCGGTCGAACTTCGTCAAACCCTTGTGCACGGGGAACTCTTCGAAGTCCTCCGGGTCGTCGGCCTTGGGGGTGATCGAAACCATGGTGCACCTGTCAGGATTCCACTGATTAGTGAGCACCCACTTGAGGAACAGGTCTCCCACCCCCGGCTGACCATCAGGCAACAGCTCGCGCTTGTATTCCCCAATGATCCGCCAACTGTCGTCGATGACGATGTGGCCCGAGGTCATCACCTCTCGAAGGGCAGCCACGCACGTCAACACGCACGTGAGACTAGCGCTCGATTTCTCGTTCGCGGCAATCCCGACGTTGGTGTCGACGACGCACACCATCGCGTCCCTCATCAGGACTGTTGCCGTGCGCGTCGTTGCAAAGCAGCCTCGGTCATGGCGGCCACATCGCCGATATCGTCGCCGAAGAATTCCTTCGGCCAATTCGTGATGTATCCGTAGGGATTCACTTGCAGAGCTCTAATGGAAGCTCCCTTTGCCGTCGGTTCGCAGAAGTACAGGGCCGTCTGTTCAGGTTGGATCTTCTCTTCAGCAATTCTGCGTTGAAGTCGCCTCAAGAAGTGCTCCGAATGGCTTTCTACAATGAGTTGGATGTTCCGGTCGATACCGGCTTCCCGTAAGTGAATCGCGTCGATGAAGAAGTCTGCCAGGGCCGCCTGTACCTTTGGATGCAGGTGGATCTCCGGCTGTTCCAATAGAATCGTCGAACCGGCCGGCACGTACAAACATTGGACGAGCACCGGCAGGACCTGAGAGACACCGAAACCGACGTCAGTGAGGTTCACGGGCTGGCCGCTTCCAGCCGTCCGCACCAGCACCTCGTATTCCTTTCGGTGCTCGGCGATCGGACGGGCTTCGAACGACACGATGAGTCCCATTTCCTGAAGCCAGGATGCGATCATCCGTTCGAAGGACTTCGACTTCTGTTTCGGGCGGAGGTTGAACCTGCGCTCCCGCGCCGCGAGCAAGGCCTCGATCGCCCGATCGCCGCGCCATCCCACGTGCTCGGGAGTCTCGCCCGACCAAGTATATGCTCGTCTCGGATACTCGCGGAGCGGGCCTAGATAGTAGATCGCACCAAGCTGTCGCTCCAGCGCCAGCGTAAGGTCCGAGAGAAACCCTGCGTTCTGGTAATAGACAGTCGCCTCGTCGGGAAATCCGTAGAACCGGACCGGCGCCGGCAACTGCCAGGGCCTTCCCTGATTCCGAACCAGCTCATAGTGCTCCGCTGCGAGCTCGTATCGCCCTGTCTTCCCCGTGGGCTTCATTTCGGCGGCAAGCTTTATCTCCCCGTTTCGTAGCAGCTCGTAGCGCATGCGCCGAACCATCAGTTGCTCATCGCCGGCGCCGTTGGTTCCGACCTCCGCCTCGAAGGCCATGGATCTGGCCCGATAGATCCTTTCTGTTCGAGGATCTTGCACCGTGAGCGTTTCGGGTAGCTGCGTACTGATCCGGAAGCTCACGGGAAGGTCCTGATCGTGATTGTGCACGATGTCGTGAAACGTGCCGAGGTCCACCGGCGTGCTCTTATCGCCGGGATGCAGAACCCGCTTGCGATCGGGGGACTGGGCGGTCTGCTTGAGCATGAGGAGGAGCTGAGTCAGGCTGGTCTTGCCTGAGCTGTTCGTCCCGAAAAATACGGTGAGCGGGGCAAGGCGGATGTCTCCCGTGTCTTTCCAGGCCTTGAAATTCTCTATTCTGATGCTCGTAAACATGAAGACCTCCGCACGCCGCTCGGCTTGGTCTATTTCTCTTCTTCCTTATCGGCCACCACTACTTCTTCAACCGGTCCATCACCGCCTCTTCGAAGTGGCTGACTTGGGTGATCCAGCTCTTACCCAGCCCATCGCGGTACCGCCTTCCACATGTCCCTCAACTCCTCGTCGAGCCTCTTGTACTCCGGACATTGCCGCGCCAACTCGCACCAGAACCGCTTCGAGTGGTTCATCTCCCTCACGTGGCAGAGCTCATGCGTGATCGCATAGTCCACCAGATCGGGCGGCAGGAAGAGCAGCTTTGCGTTGAGCGAGATCGTCCGGTGCCGGGAGCAGCTCGCCCAACGGGTACGCTGGCGCTTCACGAAGGCCCGGTGATAAGACAGCCCCGTCCTTTCGCTGATCGCCTGCAAGCGCGGGACGAGGTGCGCGTGCGTCTGCCGTAAGAGCCAACGCCCGAGTGCGGCCCGGCAGGCCTTCTCGTCCCCGACGTTCCCGGCGAGCTCCAGCTTATCCGCCTCAACCTCCCGCACGGCGGCCCAGGCGGCCTCGGTCTCCCGAACCCGCACACGCCACGTTCCGCCGACGGCCGGCAGCGTGATCTGCAAGGGCGGCCGCCAGGGGGGCTTCGGCTCAAAGAACTTCCGCGCCGCCTCCGCCCGTTCCAGGGCCTCTCGGATCCAGGCTTGTTTCCGCTCCAGCAGTTTGGGAACCCGTCCGGGGTCGTACCCCCGGGGCACGATCACCTCCAGGCCCCGCTGGAACGTCACGCGCAGCCGCACGTTGCGAGCCCGCGGGCTCTCCCTCAGCTGGTAACTGAAGGACGTCTCAGCCATCGGCCCTCGCCCGATAGTTGGCCCGCCGCAGCGTCTTGATGCAGCGGTCCACGAAGTCCTGATCCCGGCGGTGCAGCCCGGCCGCCGGGAACTCCTTCGCGAGGAGCATCGTGAAAGCCCGGAAGAGCTCGGTGTCGATGTGCTCCTGGTCCGGCCAGCCGGGGAAGAGCATCTCGTCCGCCTTGGCCACGATTGCCGCCGCGATCTGCCTCGCCGCGTCCGGCTCGAGCCCGGGCGAGCGCTCCTTCGCTGCGCCGGCCAGGGTCTCGGCCAGAGGCCGGCGGGACTCTTGGATGAGCGCCACCACCTCCTGGGCCAGCTGTTCTAGCTCCGACAGGAGCGCGAGCCCGGCCACCGTGCCGTTTCGCTTGGCCTGGACGATGCGCTTGAGCCGCTCGCTCAGTGGCTCGAACTCAGGATCCTCGCGGGCGCGGATCGAGAGCTCGGAGGCGAGCATAGCCTCGATGTTCAAGGCTTTCGAGTCCGGCGGCCGGTCCTTCAGCTTCGTAAGGTAGTCGGCGTCGAGCGTGTAGCTCGGCAGGTTTCGCTTCAACTCCTCCACGTCCACGTGCTGGCGGATGAGCTCGCGGGTCTTCGCTGAATCGGCGGGGTCCGTCTCAAAGCGCTGCGCCTTCGGATAGAACTCCTTCGCGTAGTAGATCCACAGCCGGCTGAGCCAAAGGTAATCGCCTTCGTGGTCCACGACGAATGGGTCCGGATGGAGGGTCTCCCAGAGGAGGTTGAGGTTCCGGTACCCCAGCTCGAACTTCTCTCGCTTGGGCTCGTTCCCATTGAGCCAAGCGAGGATGTTCATGAGGTTCTCGCGGTCCCCGGTCTTCGGGAACTCGGCGAAAAGCTCCCTCTGCCACTGCATCTCCACCCGGAACTGCTCCCGGAGCCGCGTGAGGGGGAAAGCCACCTCGCCGAGCTCGTTCTTGTCGAAGTTGAGCGCGTCCTGCAGGTGTTCGAAGACCCCGAAGTAGTCGAGGACCACGCCCACCTTCTTGAGCTCCTTGTAAGGCCGGTTCACCCGGGCCATGGCCTGGAGCAGCGTGTGGTCGCGAAGGCCCTTGTCGAGGTACATCGTCTGGAGCAGGGGAGCGTCGAAGCCGGTGAGGAGCATGTCACAGACGATGAAGATCTCCACGTTCCGGTAGCGGTTCTCGGGCTTGGCCAGCTCGGCCGGGTCCTCCGGCTTCTCCTTCTTGAACTCCTCGATGGCCTTCTTGCGGTTGGCGTCGCCGAGATAGTGCTCCTTCACGCCGGGGCCGTCCCGCTCCGGGTCTTCGGAGAAGACGCAAAGCGCCGCCTCCTTGCCCAGGAGCTCGTCGAGGGCCGCCTTGTAGAGCGAGCAGGTCTCCTTGTCGTAGCAGACGAGCATGGCCTTGAAGCGGTTGGGCCGCACCCGCTCCGTGAAGTCCTTGGCCACGTCCTCGGCGATCATCCGGACGCGCTTCGGCAGCTTGAGGATCACCTCGAGCTTTGCGTTCTCCCTGCGGAGCTGCTCGCGCTCGCCCTCGGGCAGATGGCCGAACTCCCGCTCGAACACGAAGTCGAGCTTCTCCCCCCACACGGCCCAGTCGCCCACCCGCGGCTCGTAATGGATCGGCTGCGTCGCCCCGTCGCGGATGGCGTCGGCGATGGAGTACCGGCCGCCGGGCTGCATATACCGCTCGATCCGCTCCTCGCCCTTGTCGTTCTGGCCCAGGATGCGGCCGAAGGCGAGCGGCGTGTTGTGGTCGTCGTTCTCGATGGGCGTGCCCGTGAAGCCGAAGAGGGAGGCCTCGGGCAACGCGGCGCGCATCCACTTGCCGAACTCACCCTCTTGGGACCGGTGCGCCTCGTCCACCAGGGCCACCACGTTCCGGCGCGGCACGGCGACGCGCTCGTGCCCCGCGAACTTGTGCATGATCGTCACGATGATGCCCCGGAAGCCGTCACCGTCGCCCAAGAGCGCCACGAGGTCGGTCTTGCTCTCGGCCACCCGGCAGATTTCCGTGTTCGTGCGGATGAACTGACCGATCATCTGGTCTTGGAGCTGGTCTCGGTCGATCACGATGAGGATCGTGGGCTGTTGGAGCTCCGGATGGTGCCAGAGCTTGCGCGCCGCAAAGAGGATCGTGAGGCTCTTCCCGCTTCCCTGGGTGTGCCACACGAGGCCCCGGCGCCACTCCCGGGGCCTGCCGAGCTCCAGCGCGCGGCGGACGAGCTCGTTGGCGGCGGCGAACTGCTGGTAGCGGGCCACCTTCTTCACCGGCCGGCCCTCCTCCGTCTCGAACACGACGAAGTGCCGCGCCATGTCGAGGAGGTTCCGGCGGTCGAGCAGACCGTAGACCGACCGCTTCATCCCGTCATGCTCGGGGATGTGGGTGTGCGGCCAGGGGTCGCGCCACTGGTGCCAAGTGTGGAACTTCGCGCCCGGCACCCCGTAGCGGAAGACCAGCTCGTTCACCGCGCCGCAAAGGAGATTCGAGTAGTAGAGCTGGGGAGCCTGGCGCAGATACCGCCCGCACTGCTTCGCCCCCTCGGTCCAGTCGATGTGCCAGTCGCGGCCCGTGGTCTTGGCCTCGACGTTCACGAGCGGGATGCCGTTGACGAAGAGCAGGAGGTCGGTGCGGATGTTGTCCTTGGGGCCCTCGACGCGGAACTGATTCGTGGCCAGGAAGTCGTTGGCGTCGAGATCGTCGTAGTCAATGAGCTGGATGTTCTCCTCCGGCTCGTCCACGGCGAACTTCATCGTCTTCTCGCCACGAAGCCAGCGCACCCACTCCTGATTGTCCCGCTCGGCCCGAAGCCGCGAGATCACGCGCTCCGCGCGGTCGTCGTCAATGATGACGCCGGGGTTCAGCGCCAGAAGCCGCTCTTTGAGGACGGGCAGGAGCAGCACCTCGCGCTCGTCCACCGTCCCATCGCTCCGCCGGGCCCGGTACTCGCCCGCCACGGCTCGGGCGTCCTCATAGCGCCAGCCCAGGTCGTCCGTCTGCAGCCAGTCGAGGATCGGCGTTTCGACCGTATTGGCTTCGTTGAAACGACTCATGGCTTCGCCACCCCCGTAACTCGGACTTTGCCGGTGAGAAGGTTCTGGAGGAGCGATCTCTTGATGCGTTCGATCTCGACGATTTCCTCCGCCACCGCCTCAATTGAATCCTCTGCCCTGTCTAGGAACTCAATGATCTCCTCTTGCTCCTCAGGCTCCGGGCGAGGAAAACAGAATTGCTTGATGGCACGCGAACCGATGTTGTGGTTCCCGGCGGAGGTGTTGGCCATGGCGAGACAGAGGCGCCGACCAAGGGGCGCAGCCAGGAAGTAGTTGAGGTACCTCCCGCTGACTCTGCGCTTATCCGTACGCACCCGGATAAGATAGGAAGCATAGATTATATGCCGGTCGGCAGCCTCGGCGCCTATGACCGTGGATTTGCCAATATAGTCAGGGTTCCCGTTCGTTCGGATGAGCAAGACGTCATCTGGTTCCAACTTGAGCGCCGCGGCCTCCCCGGCAGGCACTTCGGCAAAGGAGCACTCGCCAAGCCGAAACCGTGAAGCGATGACCTCCGGAATTGCCACGACCGGAAGGCCGCGTTGCTGGTCATTGGACGGAGCATTTGTCCCGTACTCTACGGAGAGGACGCTGTGCCGAAGTGCTGCCACTTCCCAGGACGCTGGCACGTCGAACCGGTGACGGAAGACGCTGGCGCCTTTGAATCGCTGGTATCGGCCGGGGACTCCGCGGGTGAAGAGCTGTTGCATCAGGGCTGCCTTGACCCGCCGCGTCGCCGTGAGCTTGGTCTCGGCGGCGGCAAGTGCGTCATTCGCCGCCCGAAGAGCTAATGCAATGGCTTCCTGTTCTTTGCGGGGAGGAACCGGCAACCAGACTCGCAGGTAGTCGCGGAAATCGAGGTTGCGCATCTGTGTCGTTTGATGTTGAAGCCGCTCGACGACGCCGCTCCTGTTGAGCTCCAGCAGGACCCACCCGAGAAACTCGGGGTTGACCTTGGCGGAGTCCGGACGCAGCAACTGGACGAAGTTCGAAAACCAGTGCGACGGAAGGTCCTCGGTGACGAAGCCCACCCGCCCAACGGGTTGTGTCGGGCCGCCGCCGGAGCGCTCGAGGAGGAGGTCATCGGCCTGCAGGCCCATCGCCTCGGCCTTGGCCTGCGGAAAGCACCGAGTCGCGACGTCGCCGAAATCCAGCGTTCCTTGACTCGTGAAGTTGGTGCTGCGGAGGACACTGACGGGGAACCCATCGTCGTCAGCGCCCCAGTCGCCGCTCTTGTGCGCGGCGAGGAGATCCCGCAGAAGTTCACGGCCCCAGTCTGGCGGCACTTCTCCGAGGATTGTCGCCGCACGGTGAGTCAACATGCGGGCTCTTCCGCCGCGGACAGCTCAAGGAGCCGGCCAAGCTCCAGGCGCTTCGCCTCAGCCGTCTTGCTGGCTTCGCAGAGGCCGGCCCACGCGACCTCTATCCGGGTCTCCTCCTCCGGCTCAAACGTGTCCACATACCGCGGCAGAGTCAGGTTGAACTCGTTCTCCTCGATCTCCGCCCGCTCGGCGATGGCGAAGTAGCGCCTTGCCTCCGCCGCGTCGGCGCAAATCCGCCGGAGGTCGGCGGCGGCTTCCCGGGCCAGGGCGAGCTCCCGGTCGGCGTGCTGGCGGGCGGCGGCGCGTTTCTCCTCCGCCTCGGCCTCCACCTTCTCCAGCGCCTTGAGCTCGCGCTTGAGCTCCTTCAGGCGCTCGGAATTGACCTTCTTCTCCTCCCGGGAAGCCTTGCGCGCGTCGCTCTCCTCGGGCGCCTCCGCCTCGGCAAAGGCCTCGCGCTCGGCGATCTCCTGCCGCAGATCCGTGAGCGGCGCCAAGAGTGGGCCGTACGCCTCTTCGATCTCCGCGAGAGCCGCATCGCGCTCGTGCTCGATCTCGGCGACGAGCGCCTGCTCGTGCTCGGGGATGAGCCGGCAGCACGCCTCCAGGTCGCCGAACGCCCGCCAGGGCAGCAGGATGCGCAGGCAGTCGGAGCGGCGGAGCAAATTCTGGGGATTGGTGTTCTGGTAGTGCCGCGCGGCCCAGATGAGGAGGATCTTGCCCTGCCGCGCCGGTGGTTTCCGCTTGTTCAGCACCACGAGGCAGCCGGGCATGCTGTTGCCGTAGAAGAGCTTCGAGGGCAGCACGATCACACACTCGATCAGGTCGGTCTTGATGAAGCCCTCGCGGATCAGGTACTCGGCGTCGGCCTTCTGTTTTCGGCCGTCCTCTTCCTCGGTCTGCTCCGGCTGGCCGCGAAAAAGGATCCCCTGGGACATGACGATGATCGCCCGGCCCGTGGGCTTGAGCGACCGGGCCACCTGCAGGAGCCAGGCGTAATCTGCGTTTTCCCGGGGCGGCATGCCGAAGCCGAAGCGGCCGTAGGGGTCGCCGCCGGCGAAGTCGTCGTAGCCCCAATCCTTCAGCGAGAACGGGGGATTCATGACGATGCGGTCGAACTGCCGGAGGCGTTTGGTCTGCCCCTCGCGAAACTCCGGGCCGCGCAGGCTGTCGCCCTTGGCCTGCTGAAAGCTTCGCACGCCGTGGAGGAACATGTTGATGCGGGCGATGTTGGCCGTGGAGGGGTTGCTCTCCTGCATGAAGAAGAAGAGCCGGTCCGCGGCCTGCCGGCCGAAGTGCCGCTCCACGTAGCCCCGGCACTGGAGGAGCAGCCCGGCGGAGCCCGCGGCCCAGTCGCAGACCTGGTGCCCCGGCTGGGGCTCCACGATCTCCGACATAAGGTAGGCGACTTCGCGGGGCGTATAGAACTCGCCGCTCGACTTGCCCGCCTTGGAGGCGAAGTTCCGGATCAGGTACTCGTAGGCGTTGCCGAACACGTCGTCGGGCACGTTGGCCCGGTCGAAGGAGCGGCTGCCGAAGTGGTTGATGAGGGCGATCAATTTGCTCCGGGGCAGGCGGTCCTGGGCGTTGAAGTCCACGGCCCCGTTCGAGAGGATGCCGTCGAACTTGGGCTCATTCGCGCGCTCGATGGCCCGCATGGCCGTCGTTCAGGGCCTTGCCGAGCTTGAGCTCGGTGGTGTGTGCCACTGTCTCCCAGAGGCAGTCGTCGGGGACGACGAAATCGTGCATCCGCGGGTCGCGCGCGAGCTCCGCGTCCCCAAGCTCCTTCTCCAGTGCGGCGATGTTCTCCAGGTACACGTCGTTGATGCGCTTGTAGTAGCGCGAACACATACCCGCGAAACTCCGAGTGATCCACTCCGCCACGCAGGGTATCCGCAGCTTTTTCGAGAAACGCATCCAGCTCCGCCTGTGTAAGGCGCCGTGTGGGCCGGGTGCGGACCGCATCGGTGCCGGCCCGGGGTCGGCGTGGGCGGGGGGCAGCCGGACGCGGAGGCTCTACCGGGATTACGGGATCCGGTTCAAGCGGCGCGGGAGTATCGGGGGCGCCGGTCTTAGCAGGAGACAACGGAATCGGCATCTGCACGCTTCGTCTCGCCTCCGCCGGCTCCCCCAGCAGATCCTTCAACTGCGCCAACTGTTCCGCGCGCGGTTCGAACCGGCCGGTCTCCCATTGCGAGACCTGGGCCTGGCTGACACCGACAAGGTCGCCGAGCGTCTTCTGGTTCCAGCCCTTCGTCTTGCGCGCGGCGTGAATCCAATCCCCTGTGGTCAACGAAGGCCCTCCCTGGCGACGTACGCGTGCCGATTGCGGTGTGTTTCGGGTTCGGCCGGATTCCTGTCGGCGCGCTCCATCCGGCGGTTCGAGTCGCCTCCGGTTGTCCAAGCCGGGACAGGAGCCATTTCCGGAGACAGGGCATGGCGTAGGTTGGCGTTGCTCCGAGATGGAGCCCGGGGTATGCTCGTGGCAATCCAGTTTTCTGGAGGTGGAAGGCGAAAGCCTTCGCGGCCCTTCGGGGCCGTTTCCATTTTCAAGGAAGCCACTTCCTTCCCCACCCCTCGATCCGGCCGTCCCGGCTTCGATTGTACTTCGCCTCCTCCAATACCTTCGCGATCTCTCCGCCGAAGTTCTCGGGCAGAGGCTGCCGGTGCCTTCGCGCCAACGTCGCCCGGAAGCTCGGGTGCGCCAGGAGGTCGGCGAGTTGGAGCCCAGCGATGTTGTTAGCCTTGGGCTTCACCTTGAGCTGTCGGCTGGTGAGATGGGCAGTGAAGACCTCGGGCTCAATGAAGTCCGACCCTTCCGCCGCCACGCGCTCGAACGAATCCTTCAGGCGCCGATCCTCACGTCCGCCCCGCGATTCCGCCATGACGGCACCCATGGCGCCGCGGCCCCTCAGCCACAGCACGTAACGCTCGACGAGCACCTCGAGGCAGTAGTGGTAGGGGTCGTGCCGCCACACCTGGTATCGCTCCTGGTGCTCCAGCTTGTCGATGACCACGCTGATTACCGTGTAGTCCAGCCGACGGAGCAATCCAAGGAGGTCGCTGTTGAACGCCCTCACCGTAGCCTCTTCGCGCAAGGCCTCGAATGGATGCTTCCGGTTGACCAGCTCCTTTCGATGGAAGACCACGGGGTCGTCCGGGTGTGAACCGAAGTACGTCCGCTTGAGTTCCTCCACGGCCGGGAAAGCCGTACGATCCACGTAGCCGAGCTCCATAATCACGCCCGTAAGGCTCAAGTACCTGTGATTCGAGTCGTGGGACGCCCCAAGGTCGGAGTTCCCAACCTCGTCAACGTAGAGCCTATACTTCACTGCGCTCTCCTGCGTCGGTCCATATACTCTCCACTCGCGGCATCTCGTCCCACGTCCGGCCGTCCAGTTGCCGGCCGGCCTTCTTTCTCCGAGTCCCGCCCCACTGCTTGAAGAAGAACGGGATCCCGGCGGCGACGCACTGATCCCGAACGTCAGCGACCCACTCCCTTTGCATCAGCCGGGCGCCGGGCCCGGATTCCCCTCCCGCGATGACCCAGTCGACGCCGGTCAGATCCAGGTCGGGCAAGGGGCCGAGCAGCGGTTCGATCGACAAGAATTTGACCTGGGCCGGCGTTCCGCGGAGATCGTCGATTCGGTACCGGACGTCACCGCACTCCACCGTCACGCCCATCCAGACGTGGGGCGCCCACGTGAGAACCTGGCTGATCACGCGGAGCCGTTCCGACCGTTTGGTCAGCACCTGGAAGCGGTGCCATGTGGCCGCCGCCATCGTCTCGAACACTTCGCGGATGAAGCGTTCGGGAATCTCCTCGTGGAACAGGTCGCTCATGGAGTTCACGAAGATGCTCTGGGGGCGGCGCCAGGTCAGCGGCAGCGCCACGGAATGAGGGTGCATCGTCACCTGGAAGCCATTGCGGTAGTTCGGCTGTCCCATCGCCCGGAGGCGCTTCGCCATCCGCTCGGCGTAGCAGTTCCGGCAGCCGGGGCTCACCTTGGTGCAGCCGGTGACGGGGTTCCAAGTGGCATCGGTCCACTCGATCGTCGATTGAAGTCCCAGGGTCTCACTTGCCGAGGATGTGCTCGGCGATCTTCAACGCGGTTGGGCTGCCTTTGGGGTTTTCGGAGGCAACTTCAGCAGTCGCTCGCTGCGCCAAACGCGGACGATGCGCACGCAGCCGGGATCCCGGCGGTAGACGATGCGAAACGGGGGCTCCATCAGTTCGCGCAAGAGCGGTTGGCCGAACTCCGGAACCACTCGGCCGATGTCGGGATGGTCTGAGAGACCCTCGGCTCGCGCAAGGATGTCTGCCACCAGCCGCCGTCCGACGTCCGGGACGCCCTGCTCCTCGTACCACGCAGCGATGTCCTCCAGGTCACGGAGGGCGGATTCGGAAATCCTGACGACCGCTTTCGTGGGCATGGTGCTACTTCAGGCCCAACCGCGCCTTCGCTTCCACCAGGGAGACGTCTCGCCCTGCCTCCAGGTCGGCAAGACCTTCCACGACGGCCCGCATGAAGGCCCGTTCCTCTTCTGCCTTCTCATACTCCAGGATCGATTGCACGACCGCCACACCTCGGCCCCGACTGGTGAGGAGCACCGGCCGATGGGTTTCCACGGAGTGCCGGACCACTCGACCGGGGTTCACCTTCAGGTCCGTAAGGGGCACGACGTCTTCCGAGAAGCGCGTAGACATGAGGCCTCCAAGGTGCTGTTGAGAGGACCAGAGAATAGCACCTCTCCTGGTCGGGACCAAGGCTCAGGGACAGCGCGCCGCCTCGGTTTGCCGCCCTTCCGCCGACTCACCCGCCAGAGGGACCCGCGGCCGATGGGGCACCGCGCCAGGTGGCTGGACCTCAGCCGCACCTACCCCGCGAACTTCTTGAAGCTCAGGAAGAGCTCGGTGGTGTAGCGGATCAGGAGATCCATGGACCAGGGCAGGGTGACGAGGAAGACGACGATGACGGCGAGGAACTTCGGGACGAAGGAGAGGGTCTGCTCCTGGATCTGGGTGACGGCCTGGAAGATGCTGATCAGCACGCCGACCACGAGCGAGGTGAGGAGCACCGGCGCCGCGAGGAGCACGGTCATCTCGAGGGCTTGGCGGCCGATGGCGACGACGTCGTCGGG
>JACRCS010000985.1 GCA_016218905.1 Deltaproteobacteria bacterium | reverse complement strand
TGAACGCATTATCGGGAGCGAGCACTACCGCATCGCCCGCGAGGTTCAGCGCATTCTCCAACGATACGCCGACCTCCAGGATATCATCGCCATCCTCGGCATGGACGAGCTCGCCGAGGAGGACAAGCAGGCGGTCGCCCGGGCCCGGAAGATCCAGCGGTTCCTCTCTCAGCCGTTCTCGGTGGACGAGGATTTCACCGGCCGCGCCGGCAAGTACGTCAAGCTCAAGGACACCATCGACGGCTTCAAGATGATCGTCGACGGCAAGCTCGACGAGATCCCGGAGCAGGCCTTCTACATGTGCGGCGGCATCGAAGAGGTGCTGGAGAACGCCAAGAAGCTGGAAGCGGCGTAAAAGGACCCTGCCATGGCTGAAAAGTTTCGCCTGGAGCTCGTCACCCCGACCCGCCACCTCGTCAGCCAGGAGGTGGAGGAGCTCACGGTCCCCGGCATCGAAGGGGAGTTCGGCGTGCTCCCAGGGCACACCCCCTTCCTCACCGCGTTGGGGGTAGGGGAGCTGACCTACCGGATCGGCAACGAGCAGCACTTCGTGGCCGTGGCGAACGGCTTCGCCGAGGTCAAGCACGAGAAGACGACCATCCTCGCGGAGGAGGCCCTGTTCGCCGGCGAGATCGACCTGCGGGAGGCCGAGGCCGCCCGGGCTGCGGCCGAGAAGGAGCTGGAGGCCTACTCCATCGACTCCAAGGAGTACCTGGAGACCCAGGCGCGTCTAGAGCGGGCGATGAACACGATCCAGGTGGCGAACCGAAGACGGTGAAACCTTCGGCCGTCGCGATGAACCGAAGAAGGGCGCCGCCGGCGCCCTTCGTTTTTCATCGGCGACGGCTCTGACCCGTCAGACCCGTCGGACGCGTCCGACCCGTCCGAACCGGAAACTGGAGCATGCAGCAGCGCGTATCTCCCGGTGCGGCCCTCTTCTCCGTGAGCCTCACGAGCTTTCTGCTCCCCTTCATGCTTTCGGGCGTCGCGGTGGCGCTGCCTACCATGGGGAAGGAGTTCGGGGCCACGGCCGTTCAGCTGGGCCTCGTCGAGACCGCGTACGTGCTCTCGACCTCGATCTTCCTGCTCGCCATGGGGAGGCTCGGCGACATCCACGGCCGCCGCCGCGTGTTCCAGGCCGGTATCGCCGTGTTTACGGTGGTGGGCGCCTTGCTTTCGCGGGCGTGGTCCATGGAGACGGTGATCGCCTTCCGGTTCCTGCAGGGGATCGGCGGGGCCATGGTGGGGGCGACGGGTTTTGCGATCGTGGTGGCGACGTACCCGCCGCAGGAGAGGGGAAAGGCGCTCGGCTTCTCGGTCGCCGCGGTGTATGCGGGGCTCTCCTGCGGTCCCTTCCTCGGCGGTGCCCTGGTGAGCGCCTTCGGCTGGCGCTCGCTCTTCTACGTCTCGGTCCCGGCGGGGATCGTGACCTTTTTGCTCGTCAGCTGGCGCCTGCGGGGCGAGTGGGCGGAGGCCAAGGGGGAGCCCTTCGACTGGCAGGGGAGCCTCGTCTACGGTCTCTCCATCGTCCTGCTCGTGACGGGTGCGGCCAACCTGGACAAGGCCGCGTGGTCCTGGGCGGTCATCGCGGTAGGCTCCGCCAGCCTCGCGGCGTTTCTCGTCCTGGAGGCCCGGACCGAGTACCCCGTCCTCGACGTCGACCTGCTGCGGCGAAACCGCGTCTTTACGCTGAGCAACGTGGCCGCGCTCCTGAACTACGCCGCCACGTTCGGCGTGACCTTCTTCCTCAGCTTCTACCTCCAGCGCATCAAGGGGATGTCGCCCCACCACGCGGGGCTGGTCCTCATGATCCAGCCGGTGGCGCAGACCGTCTTCTCCCCGCTCTTCGGCCGCCTGTCGGACCGCGTCCCGGCCGAGCGGGTGGCGACGGCAGGGATGGCCGTCTGCGCCCTCGGCCTTGGGGTCGCGGCGACGCTGTCCGCCTCGACTCCCCTCTGGGTGCTCTTTCTCGTCCTCGTCTGCCTCGGGATGGGGTTCGCGCTCTTCACGTCGCCCAACACGAGCGTGATCATGGGCAGCGTCCCGCCCAAGTACCTGGGGGTCGCGTCGGGGCTTGCCTCCAGCATGCGCACGCTCGGCATGCTGGTCAGCATGCTGGTCATCAACGTCATCCTCTCGGTCCTGATGGGGGGCCGGCCCGTGAGCCCGGAGACGCAGGACGCCTTCCTCCTCAGCATGACCACCGGCCTCGTCTCCTTCTGCCTCCTCTGCGGCCTCGGCATCGTCTGCTCGCTCGCGAGGTTGCGGGCCGGTTCTTGACCGCTTTCGTTCCCCTGTTAGCCTCGGACGCGCCGCCGGTGATGGCGGGGGTCCCATGGATCCCATGATTCCCATCATCCCCCATCATTCCCATTATGGGAGGTATGGGACTTATGGGAGTTATGGGACTTACAGCTTCCTCCACCGTGGAGCTATCATGAATACCTTCCAGGACCGGCTCACCCGGGCGGCGCGGCTCGACAAGAACGTCTACGAGGAGGTGGAGAGAGACCGGGACGCCTTCGGGCAGGCCCTGGGGGTGGTCTTGCTCGCGAGCGTTGCGGCGGGGATCGGAGGCCTTGGGCGGGGGGCGGGCTTCCAAGGCCTCGTGGCCGGGACCGTCTCCGCCCTGGTCGGCTGGTTCGTCTGGGCCTACATCGTGTACCTGGTGGGGACGCGGTTCCTGCCGGAGCCCCAGACGCGCACCGACTACGCCGAGGTCCTGCGGACGACCGGCTTCGCCGCCGCTCCGGGCCTGGTCCGCGCGTTCGGGCTCATCCCGGGGCTCAGCCGGCTCGCGTTTCTCGTGGCGGCCGTCTGGATGATCGCCACGATGGTGATCGCCGTCCGCCAAGCGCTGGACTACGAGACGACGCTCCGCGCCGTCCTCGTCTGCGTCATCGGCTGGGTCCTCCAGAGCCTCCTGGTGGCGCTCCTCGCGGTCATCCTCGGGGGACCGGGTCCCTTGTGAGGGGCCGGCGCTACTCGGCGGCCTGGCCCTTCCTGGCGCCCCGGACCGCCTCGCGCTGGAGGGCTTCCAGGCCCGGGCTGAGCTCGACGGGGTAGATCGTGGGCTTCCTGAGGGCCTTGCAGCTCGCGTCGAGGCGGTCGAACTCGTCCCGGAAGCGCTCCCGCACGGCAGAGAGCGGCTCGGCAGGCCGGGTGCGGACGCCGCCGCGCATCACACAGTCCAGGAGCGGCTCGCCTCCGAGCTTCTCGGCGCGGCGCCCGATGACGTCGCCGGCGAGCCTGCCTCTCTCGGTCCTCCGAAAGATCTGCTTCTCCCCCGCGAGGCTCACCTTGCCCGTGCTCAGCTTCAGGAGCGGCCTGGCTTGGTACTCGACGAGCTTGTAGGCCATGTCCATGTAGGGAGCGTCCGCAGAGACGCCCATGCGCGTGCCTACCCCGAAGCCGTCGAAGGGCGCTCCCTGCTCCACGAGCTCGGCGACCTGGAACTCGTCGAGGCCTCCGCTGGCGAAGATGGGTACGTGCGACAGGCCCGACTCGTCCAGCACCCGCCGGACCTCCAGGCTGAGGTCGGCCAGCCGGCCGCTGTCGATCCGCACGCCCTGGAGCCTTCCGCCCCGGCTCTGCAGCTCCTTGGCGACCTGCGCGGCCTTGCGCGCTCCGCGCGGCGTATCGTAGGTGTCGATGAGGAGCACGGTCTGCTGCGGAAAGACTTCCGCGAAGGCCCGGAAGGCCTCGAGCTCGGAACGGAAGCTCGAGACGAAGGAGTGGGCCATGGTGCCGGAGACCGGGATCCCGTACTCCTTCCCCGCCAGGACGTTGCTGGTGGCGTCGAAACCGGCGATGAAGGATGCCCGCGCGACCTTGAGGCCGGCGTCGAACCCCTGCGTCCGGCGGAGCGCGAAGTCCACGACCCTTCGGCCTTCGGCGGCCCAGACGCAGCGGGCTGCCTTCGTCGCGATCGTCGTCTGGAAGTTCATCGCGTTCAGCACGAACGTCTCGACGATCTGGGCCTCGATGATCGGCGCGCTGATCTCCAGCACCGGCTCGGCCTGGAAGAAGAGCCTCCCCTCGGGGATCGCGAAGACGTCGCCGGTGAAGCGCCGCGCGCTGAGGTAGTCGAGGAAGTCGGGGGAGAAGAGGCCGAGCGTCTCGAGATAGGCGAGGTCTTCCGGATGGAACCGGAACTCCTCCAGGTACGAGAGGACCTCCTGGATCCCCGCGTTCACGAAGTAGCTCCGGTGGAGGGGATACTTGCGAATGAAGAGGCTGAAAGTCGCCCGGCCGAACATCCGGCGGTGGTGGTACGCGGCCGCCATCGTGAGCTCGTAGAGGTCGGTCAACAGTTCGCGGCGCCGCTCGGTGCTCGTCATGCTCTGCTCCGGATCCCGCCCCGCCGGTGGCGGCGATGCGGCTATGTACCAGTGAGCCGGAGGGAGCGTCAAGATAGAGTCCGCCGGGTCCGCTGGGTCGGAGGATTGGCCCTTGCGCCTGCACACACATCCGTATACTTTTGGGCGTTCGACACCGGGTGCCGGTGCAGCCGGTGTGACCCGCTAAGTCAGCGTTCTCCCAGCACTGTGCCTTGCGCCTCCTTTACGCGTTCGCGTATGCTACCGCGGATGCGGAAGATAGAATGCGAACTCATCTGGTAAGAATTTCCTGGGTCGCGACGCTCCTTTTCCTGGCTGGCGGGTCATACCTCTCTGCGCGGCTGGCCGCTCTCCTCCTGGCGAAGAAACTCTGGGTCATCGAGGAGACGACGTTGAGGCGCCTGGGACCCGCGGCGCCGGCCGCGGGGCTGGAGACCCTCTCCGACTATCGGGTCATCACCGAGCGCAACCTCTTCAACTCGCGCCCCACGCCGCCGCCTCCTCCGCCGCCGGCACCGGCCGTCGTGGTGGCCCCCCCCGTGCTGCCTCCTCCTCCTCCTCTCCCGCCGCCGCCTCCTCCTCCGCCTCCGGAGCCGGTGCTCGAGCTGAAGGTGATCGGGACGGCGGTCGTGGACGCAGGGCGTTCCTTCGCCCTGGTCTCTTCCGGCGGGGGGGCGGACCTGCGGGTGGTCAAGGAGAAGGAGGAGATCGTTCCCGGCGCCCTGCTCGCGGAGGTGCGATCCGACCGGATCCTCGTGGACTGGAGAGGCCGCACGGAAGAGTTTCCTCTCTTCGACGCGAGACCGCTTCGGGGCGGCGGCGCGATCGCGACGGCGGGCGCCGCTGCGAGGGGGCGTAGGCTCGCCACCGGCGCGGAACGTACCCTTCCCTCCGAGGCCAAGCCGACGCCGACGCCGACGCCCGCGCCCGCGGCCGGCGCCAAGGATACCGTCCGGCAGGTCTCCGAAGACCATTGGGCCCTCGACAATAAGGAGGTCGAGGCGCTGCGGTCGGATATGGGCTCGCTCATGTCGCAGGTCCGCGTTGTGCCCAACTTCGAGAACGGCCAGCCCGACGGTTTCAAGATCTTCGCGATCCGGCCCGGAAGCCTCTTCGCCAAGATCGGGCTTCAGAACGGCGACGTGGTGAAGCAGATCAACGGCATGGAGATCAACGCCCCCGAACAGGCGTATCAGGCGTACCAGCTTCTCCAGAACGAAACGCGGCTGACGGTCGTCGTAAGCCGGAGAGGCACGACCAAGAGTTTGAACTACGAGATCCACTAGCGCAGAGCGTCCGACCTTCGGAGGACTTCTCCCAGGGGCCCGGGCACTGCCGCCGGATCTCGCACGCTGATGGAACAAGGAGCACGGATGGCGCGCCGCACTCGACCGCTGATGCGCATGTTCGGTGTCTTGCTCGTCTTCTGGGCGTTTCCGGCAGCCGTCCGGGAGGGTCGCGCCGCGCCCCCGGGCGTCGAGCGGGAAGCTCCGGCTCCGCCCATCTCGTCGGAGCCCGGGCAGCCGCGGCCGCCCGTCGAGTCGACTCCGCTTCCCGAGGCGCAGGCCCCCGAGGCCACGGCGCCGCCGGCTGGAGCGGCCGCGCCTTCACCTCAGCCCGTCGCGCCGGCACCCGGGACCGTGGCGCCCTTGCCCCAGCCCGCCGCGCCCACACCCGGAGCGGTAGCGCCCTCGCCCCAGCCCGCCGCGCCCGCACCCGGAGCGGTAGCGCCCTCGCCCCAGCCCGCCGCGCCCGCACCCGGAGCGGTGACGCCCGCGCCCCAGCCCGTTGCGCCCACACCCGAAGCGGTGGCGCCGTCGCCCGAGCCGGTCATGCCGCCTCCTGGAGCGCCCGCGCCGTCGCCCCAGCCGGTGACGCCGTCTCCCGGAGCGGTCGCAACTCCGCCGGTCCCGACTCTTCCGCCCGCGCCCGCGCCGGTAGCGCCGCTTCCGGGGGCGCAGGCGAGTCCCGCCGCGCCAGTCCCCGCGGTGCCGTCGCCGGGCGTCTCGCCGTTGCCGCAGCCGGCAAGGCCGGTCTCTCCCACCCCCGGGGCCTCCGCTCTCCCGCCGACGGCCGTGGGCGGAGCGGCGCCGACGGCTCCGGCCGAACGTGGTCAGGAGGCCCCCGGGGCCGTCCCCGGCGCCCCCGGGACGGCGCAACCTCCGGTGGGGCAGGCCGCCCCCGAGGCCCAGGCTCCGGCTCTCGAGGCTCCCGAATCCGGCCCGCGGCGCCTCCCCGGGAGGCGGCTGCCACAGCCCCAAGGCCAGGCGCAGGCCCAGGCGACTCAGGGCCCGGGCCAGGCCCGCAAGGTCACGATGAACTTCAAGGACGCCGAGATCGAGCAGGTGGTGAAGTTCATCTCCGACCTCACGGGGAGGAACTTCATCCTCGACGAGAAGGTCCGGGGCAAGATCACCGTCATCAGCCCGAGCCAGCTCACGATCGAAGAGGCGTACCAGGTCTTCCAGGCCATCCTCGAGGTGAAGGGCTTCACCGTCGTGCCCACCGGCAAGGTCTTGAAGATCGTGGCCACGCGCGACGCGAAGCAGACGAGCATCGAGACCATCCGGGACGCCGCGCCGCCCGGGGACCGCTACGTCACCCGGATCCTGCGCCTGCGGTACATCGATGCCTCGGTGGCGGCGAGCATCCTGGCGCCGCTCGTTTCGAAGGACGGGTCTGTCGTCCCGTACGCGCCGACGAACTCGCTGATCATCACCGATGCCTACAACAACATCGAACGCCTCCAGGAGATCCTCACGGCCTTCGACGTGGAGACCCAGGAGACGGTCCTCGAGACCGTCCGGATCCAGTACGCCTCGGCGGAGACGGTGGCGAAGCTCCTCCTGCAGGCTTTTGCCGAGAAGGCGAGGGCGGCCAGCCCGGCGGTGCCGAGGAGAGGTCCTGCGGCAGCCGGCACCCCGGCTCCCGGTGCGGCCCCGGTCGGGGGCGAAGCCGCCGTGCCGAAGATCATCCCGGACTCCCGGACGAACTCGCTCATCATCATCGCCGACCCGACGACGCTCCAGGATATGAAGCGGATGATCCAGATCCTGGACGTGGAGGCGCAGAAGGGGAGCGGCAAGATCAACGTCTACTACCTGAAGTACGCCGACGCGGACAACATCGCGTCGGTGCTGACGGCGA
>JACRCS010001013.1 GCA_016218905.1 Deltaproteobacteria bacterium | reverse complement strand
CTCGGTGAGTACCAGTACCGGTTCAATCGTCGCTTCGATCTCGCCGCTATCCTGCCTCGGCTCCTGGTCGCCGCCGCCCGGACGGGCAGCCGGCCGGAGCCCTGGCTGCGCTTGGCGGAAGATTGGCGCTAATCAGGTTCCGTTTTGACCGCCGATGCGAAGATACGGCTGCCTCGGTTAAACTTAGGGAGAGGTTTGCGCCCGGCAAGCGCGGAGCGCCTTTCGCCCCTTGCCCGCCGCCAGGATCTCCTGTATCCAAGGAGGCCGGTATCTCGCGTCCCCGGGAGGAAACCCATGAAGCGGTGGAGTGCGGTCGTGGCGCTCTGGGCGGGCCTGGCGCTCGCCGGAGCGGCAGAAGCAGCGCGGTTCGAGATCGTCACCGTCGGCCCGCTCGAAGCGGGCCACCCGTTCCAGACCATCCAGGCGGCCGTCACCGCGGCCCGACCGGTCGACTCGACAATCCTGGAGATCGTCGTCTCCCGGAGCGACACAGAGTACACGGAGGACTTCAGCCTCGTACCCGGCGTCGTCATCCGCGGCGAGGAGACGGCCAACACGACCCTCTCGGGCGTGATCAGCGGCGGGTCCGGGGGGACGCTGCGCAACTTTACCGTCAAGGGGACCGTCCAGCTGACGGAGGGTACCGACGAGACGGTGATCGAGAACAACATCTTCCGGCCGAGGGTCACGGACACGGCCGTCGCCATCATCGTCGACACCACCCCGCCGGCGGTCGACCCTACCGTGGCAGGCGGGATCCGCATCCGCCAGAATACGTTTCATCAGGTCAGTGTCCGGGGAACGGCCATCGAGCTCACGGTGCCGCGAACGGACATCACGATCGAGGACAACATCTTCGTCAAGTTCACCACCGCGGTGAACGTCCTGAGCGCCGCGATCCCCTCGAACCTGACGATCGCCGGGACCTTCTTCTTCCAGAATACGGCCGACGTGAGCGGCGCGACGCTGCCGGCCGGCAGCAACTTTCGCGAGGACCCGCTCTTCAACAGCACGGAAGACCTCCACCTGAGCGCCCAGAGCCCGGCCTGCCAGGCGGGAGCGTTCGCGTCCGACTCCCTCGTCGCCGACCGGACCCCGACTCCCGTCACCCCTCAATGGAGCCGCGCAGGCGACATAGTCACGGTCTTCTGGACGCCCGCGGCCGACTGCGGGCGGGCCAGGGTCTTCCGCGTCTTCGCGGCGGACGACGCGGGGGGCACCCGAAGCTTGGTGGCCGGTCCCCAGTCGGGCACGAGCTTCGTCGTAACGGCGGATAATCCGCCCCCGAGGCCACCGCCGGGACCCACCGACCCTCCGCTGCAGGTGCCGGACCCTCCGACGGGGCTCACCCTCTCTCCGAGAAACGAGTCGGTGCAGGTCTCGTGGACCAAGGTGACGACCCCCGTCCCGGCGGACGGCTACCGCGTCCACTGGACGCCTCCCGCGGGATCTGTCGTGGATGTGGGTGACGTCGCGGCCTTCACCATCGAGGGGCTCCAGAACAACGTTCCGGTCTCCGTCTCCGTCACGAGCTACTTCAGCGATTTTCGGTTCTTCACCGTCACTGCCGCCGACGCGAGTCCTACCGCCGTAGGCGTCGAGAGCCGGACCACGGCAGAGGTCAAGGTTCCGGTCAGACGCCTCGCCGAATCCGACCCCGCGGCCGCCACGGCCACTGAAACACCGGAGGAACTGATGGCAGTACCGGATCTCCAGAACAACGGTCTCTGCTTTCTCCAGACGGTCTCGCCGAAAAGCGGTTTCCGGCTCCCGTTGGTCGTGGTGACGGTCGCCTTCGGCCTGGCCCTGGCGCTCCGCCGCAGGCGCTCGGCGCGGGCGGCCGGCCTCGCCGCCCTCGTCGCGACAGCCCTCCTCCTACCCTCCCCCAGCCCGGCCCAACCGCTCCGGGCCCATTGGGTGGTCGGGGTGATGGGCGGCGCCTTCGAGCCCGGGACGGAGGACTGGGGCACCACCTTCGATCACGAGCGCCTCCCGGCAGGGAAAGTCAACATCGGCTATCGCCTGCTCTCTACCCTGGAGCTCGGCGTCGAGGCCGGTTACTGGCGCGCGGAGGGGGAGGCGGCGACCACCGTGAGCGGCCGGCTGGTCACGCCCGCGGCCAACGAAACGCTCACGGTCATCCCGCTCCAGGGGTACGCCCTCTTGAACTTCCAGTTTACCGATAGGCAGTGGCTCGTCCCCTACGCGGGCGGAGGGTACAGCCGCTACTACTTCCGGCAGGCGATCGAGGGCCAGGACGACAGCAAGGGCCACCTCGACGGCTACCACTTCCGAGGGGGCGTGAAGTTCCTGCTGAACGGCCTCGACCCCGCGAGCGCCCAGCGGGCCAACGCGTACTTCAACCTGAAGAAGACCTTCCTCGCGCTCGAGGCCCAGTGGGCGAAAGTCGACGACTTCGGCGACGCCAACGCCGACCTCGGGGGAGTGAGCTACTACGGGGGGTTGGTGCTGGAGTTCTGAGCCGCCTCGGCGGGGCAAGCCCCGCCCTACGACTCTTGGTGCAGGCTCTGAGTTCCCCATGACCTTCGGTCAGCCCGGGGGATGAAGCTCCGGACGTCAAAAGAGGGGAAGGCTCACGCCTTCCCCTCTTGGCACTGCGCCGGAGATGGGTTACTTCGCGGGGGCCGGGCTGGCGGCGGGAGCTTCCTTCTTGGCCTCGCCTTCCTTCTTGGCCTCGGCTTCCTTCTTCGCGGCGGCCTTCTTCTTGGCCTTCTTCTTGGCGGGCTTCTTCTCGCCCTCTTCCTTCTTCACTTCTTCCTTCTTGACTTCTTCCTTCTTCACTTCTTCCTTCTTCGGCTCTTCCTTCTTCGCGGCGTCGCCGGCGAAGGCGACCGGGGCCGTCAGGGAGAGAGAGAACATCCCGGCGCAGAGGGCGACCAGCAACTTCCGCTTCATGCTCGTTTCTCCTTCGTTCAAGAGAGGCCCGCAAAGAGGCCCGGTTGAGTCATGACCTTTACACCGGAAAGAGGTGGGGCGTCACAGGGCCTTCTTTTTTTTGGCGACCTTCTTGACCTCTCCGCGCGTGGCGCGTATCGTCTGGCCCTCCTGTCCCCCCCATGTCCAAGGTTGTCCTACGCGCTTCCAAGAGGTCCGATGCAGCTTTCCGTGCGCGACGCAGCCACGCTCCTCGAGGTTTCGGAAAAGACGGTGTACCGGTGGGCCAGGAAGGGCGAGATCCCCTTCTCCAGGGTGAACGACCAGTACCGCTTCAACCGCGTCGAACTCCTGGAATGGGCCACGGCGAACCGGGTGCCGGTCTCGCCGATGATCTTCTCCGAGCCGGAGGCCCAGGGGCTTCGGCTGCCGAGCCTGACCGAAGCGCTCCAGGCCGGCGGCGTCTTCTACCGCATCGCGGGCCGGGACGTCCCTTCGGTCCTGCGCGAGGTCGTCCATCATATGCGCCTGCCCGACGAGGTGGACCGCGAGCACCTCTTTCAGGTGCTCCTGGCCCGCGAGGCCCTGGGTTCGACCGGCGTCGGGGAGGGGATCGCGATCCCGCACGTTCGAAACCCGATCGTGCTCCACGTGCCGCGGGCGACCGTCACCCTCTGCTTCCTCGAGACGCCGATCGACTTCCAGTCCCTGGACGGAAAACCCGTGAACACCCTCTTCACCGTCATCAGCCCCACGGTCAAGGGCCACCTCCACCTGCTTTCGCGGCTCGCCTTCGGGCTGCGCGACGCCGGCGTCCGGAGGGTGCTGGCGGAGCAGGCCGGCCGCGAGGCGATCCTGCAGAGCTTCGAAGCCGTGGAGGCGAGCCTTCCGGCGCCCAGCGGAGGGCAAGAGCCCGTTCGGTGACTTCGCCCGACGAATCGGCATCCGTGACTCTCTCTCCCCTACCCAGGAGCACGCGCGCTTGAAACGACCCGGTCCCGTCTTCGCCCTCGTCGCCCACCGCCTGCCGGTCGTCTTGCTGGCCCTGTCGGTCCTCCTCTCGTCGGCCCACGCGGGGCCGCAACCGGTGGCGGACGTGCGGGTGCCGATCCTCCTCTACCATCGCTTCGGCCCCACGGCGTCGGACTCCATGACCATGCCCACGTCGCTCTTCGAGTCGCACCTGAAGTACCTCAAGGAGCACGGGTACACCGTGATTCCCCTGCGGGAGCTCGTGGAGTTTCGGCTCGGGCGGGGACCCACTCCCCGGCCCAAGTCGGTCGTCATCGTGGAGGACGACGCGCACCGCTCCGTCTACACGGACATGTTCCCCCTGGTGCGGAAGTACCAGGTGCCCGTCACGGTCTTCTCCTACCCCTCCGCGGTCTCCAACGCCAAGTACGCCATGACCTGGGACCAGTTGAGGGAGCTCAAGCGTTCCGGGCTCTTCGACGTCCAGGCCCACACGTACTGGCACCCGAACTTCAAGGTCGAGCGGAAGAGGCTCTCGCCCGAGGAGTACGGGCGCTTCGTGGACCTGCAGCTCGGGAAGGCCAGGGCGAAGCTCGAGAAGGAGCTCGGCGGGACGGTCGACCTCCTCGCCTGGCCCTTCGGGATCTGCGACGGCGATCTGCCGGCGAGAGCGGCCGCCGCCGGTTACCGCGCCGCCTTCTCGATCGTCGCCCGTCCCGTCACGCTCGCCGACGACCCGATGGCGCTGCCCCGCTACATGCTGAGCGCCGCCGACCGGGAGAGCGCCTTCGCGCGCATCGTCGCGGAGGCGGACCCGCGCGTCACCGATCGCCAACCCCGGGCGCCCCGTGGCTGAGCTCCTCGTGCTCGTCGCCGCGGCGCTCCTCGCCGGGAGCGGGCTGCCGTCGCTCGCCTGCGGGAGGCGGTCCGCCGCAGGGGAGCGGCTCTCGACGGCGGTCGTGCTCGCGGGCGCCGGCCTGGGCCTCGCCGCCGCGCTCTCCGCGCTCTTCCAGGCAGGCCAGGGAGAGATCGCGCTCTCGTGGGGGCTCCCCTTCGGGTCCTTTCGCGTGATCGTGGACCCCCTCTCGGCCGCGTTTCTCGTCCCGATCTTCACCCTCTCCGCCCTCGGCTCCGTCTACGGGCTCGGGTACTGGCCCCAGCGCCGGCACGAGGAGAACGGCCG
>JACRCS010000093.1 GCA_016218905.1 Deltaproteobacteria bacterium | reverse complement strand
TCGGCGGAACGTACACGAGGAGATCGGCGTCGGCCGTCGCCCCGTCGGTGAAGTGGACGCTCCCCACTACGGCGCGGGCGATCTGGTGAGTCGGGTGGTAGGGGATTCCCTTGCCCTCGACCATCGCGCGCACGGCAGCCGTCGCGTCCGGGCCGGCCACCCCCATCGGGCCGGGCTTGGCGGAGTGCAGCTCGATCTCCACGGCGGACCGGACGCCGCGGCGGCGCAGGAGGCCGTCGATGAGCATCGCCGCCTCGTAGGGGGCAGCCGGGCATTTGTAGGCCGGAGCCGCGGTGAGGACGACGACACGTCCTGAGCGCATCGTCTGAAGCGCGTCTCTGAGGCGGGTCGCGCCGTCGAGAGTGCAGAACGTGAGGCCGGCCGTCGCGAGACCTGGCACCGCCTCGGGATCGAACTGCGCCCCGAGCGCCACGATCAGGTGGTCCGCCTGGAGCGTCCGGCCGTCGACGACCGCCTCCCGGCGCGCGGGGTCAATCCGTTCGACCTCGCCCCGAATGACCTCGATTCCCTTTCGCTCGAGGCGAGCGAGGGGGCGCGCGATCTGATCCGGCCTCCGGTCACCGGTCATGACCCAGAGGAAGGAAGCAGCGAGAGAGAAGGTCGGCTCCCGGTCCACGAGTACGACGCGATGCTGGCGACCCAGCCGCTTGCGCAGGCGGTTCGCGGCGACGACGCCACCGATACCCCCGCCCAGGATGAGAACCGTCTGCTGCTTCATGGCTTGCTCCTTGCCAGGTCAGAAGACCAGGACCTTTTCGGCCGATGCGGTCTTCTCCGTGAGCTCGTCGAGCGTGCTGCGGCGACTCCCCTCCACGATTTCGGTTTCCTTGATGCCTCGCGCGTCCATGCACGTCCCGCAGAGGAGGACATCTCCCTTGCGGCCCAGGATTCCCTTGAGCTTCCGCTCGACGTTGTAGTAGCCGTTGGGCGTCTGCTGTCCCGCTTTCGCCGAGCCGACGGCGTCGCCCATCAGGAAGACGGAGAGCGAGAGTCCTTCGGTCTTCGTGAGGAGGTTGAGGGCGAGGCGCAGGCCGTTGTAGGTGCGCTCCGTGCCGTAGGGGGCGTCGTTGAGGATCATCAGGATGTTCATCGTGGCTCCTTCGAACGTCGTTGCATCTCAACGTGGCTCTCCACGGGAAAGCCGGCTTCGCGCCATTCCGGGTAGCCCACGCTCAGGCGCAGGGCCTCGACCCCGCGTTTACGCAGCAGCTTCACCGCCTCGGCCGCGAGCACGCAGTACGGCCCCCGGCAGTACGCGACGACTCCCCGGCGGGGTGGCAGCTCGGCGAGGCGCTTCTCGAGCTCGGCGAGCGGAATCGACACGGCCCCCGCGATATGACCGGCCGCGTACTCCTCTGGCGGGCGCACGTCGAGCACCACGACGTCCCGTCCCCGGGCCCTCCTGAGGAGCTCGTCCTTCTCGACCGGCTCCAGGCCGTCCGCGCTCCCGAAGTAGTGGTCGACGAGCCGCCCAACTTCGGCGAGCCTCGCCTCGGACAGCTCCTGAAGCGCCCGGTAGCCGCGGAAGACCATCGGATCGGCGAGACGGTAGAAGACCTGCAGCCCCTCCTTGCGCGAAGCCACGAGGTAGGCGGCCTTGAGGACCTGGAGATGGCGTGAGGTGTTGGCGACTGTGAGCCCGGCCTCGCGAGCGAGTGCGTCGACACAGCGTTCGCCTTGTGCGAGGAGATCGATGATCTCGATCCGCTTCGGGCTCGCGAAAGCTCCCCCGATCTGGGCGAACTGAGCGAAGAGGGCGTCTTTGAATTCGCGACCGCGCATTACATGTTCTCGTATTCAAGCGAATAGTAGAACAATATGACGGAGTGTCAAGAACGGACTTCAGCCCATAGACTCTGACGTGCTGAGCTGGCTGGGCCGGTCGGTAGAGAGCCGGTTGGAGTAGCCGCTCGCAGAGAGGCGGGGGAGCAGTTCGGCTCGCGCCGTTCGGCAGTTGGTTTCCGCCCGGGCCAAGCGTGGCCCGGTGCTGGAGCACCTGCCCGACGTCCTCCAGGCCAACTTCGCACTCGCAGCGGGCTTCGGCGCGATCCGCATCGCGGCGAGCATCCCGATCTCGGCGGCCGTGCGCGTTTACAACCAGACCGGGGCGGGAGCCTACGGCCTGGCGTTCATGGGAATGCCGAGCCGGATGGGAATGACCTCGATGCCCGTGAGCGGCCCCTACGGCGTTCTCATCCCTCGATGGGGTCGGTGGGCTCTGAAGCCGGCCGGGGCCGGGCGAACCGGCGGTAGAGAACCGGCAGGACGATCATGTTCAGAGCGGTCGACGACAAGAGCCCGCCGAGGATGACGACCCCCATCGGCGCCTGGATCTCGTTGCCCGGGTGGTCCCCCGCGATGACGAGCGGGATCAGGGCGAGGCCGGCGCAAAGGGCCGTCATGAAAATCGGCGAGAGGCGCTCGAGCGAACCCCGTTCGATAGCTTCGTCGAAGGGGACTCTCTCTTTGTGCCTGAGGTGCTCGTAGTGGGACACCATCATGATCCCGTTGCGGGTCGCGATTCCGAAGAGCGTGATGAAGCCGACGAGCGACGCCACGCTGAGGATCCCGCCTCCGAGCTTCACGGCTACGACCCCGCCGATCAACGCGAGGGGGAGGTTGACCATGACGAGGAGCGCGGTGCGGGCGGAACGGAAGGCGAGGAAGAGGATCAGGAAGATCCCGGCCACGACGAAGACGCTGAGGAGCCCGATCGTCCGCGTCGCCTCGCTCTCGCTCTCGAACTGGCCGCCATAGACGACGTAGTAGCCGGAGGGCATCCTGACGTCGCGAGACACAGCGATCCGGACGTCGTCGACGACGCTCTTCAGGTCGCGCCCGCCGACGTTGGCCATGACGACGATGCGCCTCTGGGCGTTCTCGCGCATGACCACGTTCGGCCCGGCGTCCTGCCGGATCGTCGCGAGGGCCCCGAGGGGGACCTTTGCTCCCGAAGGGGTGTCGATGAGGGTCGCCCGGACGGCCTCGACGCTCTCCCTGTTCGCGTCGGGGTACCGGACGATCACGTCGTAGGTCCGCTGGCTCTCGAGGACCTGCGTCACCTTCTGGCCGGCGTAGGCGGCCTCGATCACCTCGGCGAGCTCGCCGGCCCGTAGGCCGTGGCGGGCGATCCGCTCCCGGTCGAAGGCGATCGTCAGCTGCGGGATGTCGACCTGCTGCTCGACGGAGAGGTCGGCGATGCCGTCCACCGTGGCCATCGCCTGCTCGATCTCCTTCGCGGTCGACCTGAGCTGGGAGATGTCGTCTCCGAAGAGCTTCACGGCGATGTTGGCCCGAGTCCCCGAGAGCATGTGGTCGATGCGGTGGGAGAGGGGGCCTCCGATCTGGATGATCATCCCGGGGATCACCGAGAGGTCCGCTCGAAGTGCCTTCAGGAACTCTTCCTTGGAGCGCTCCTTCAGCTCGATCTTCGCGTCGATCTCGGCGGAGTTGACGTCCTGTGCGTGCTCGTCGAGCTCGGCCCGGCCCGTCC
>JACRCS010000992.1 GCA_016218905.1 Deltaproteobacteria bacterium | reverse complement strand
TCGGTGACCGAGGCCCTTCACCCGGCGATTCCCGAAGTCCAGGGGACGACACGCGAACCCCACGGCCACCAGGCCGAACCGGTGCAGCACGCCCGGAAGCCGGGAGTTCGTCATCCCCAGCGGCGGGCGGAAGACGAGAGACCTCACCCCCTGGCGCGAGAGCGTCTCCTGGCACGCCGAGACCTCCCGGTGGAGCGTTGCCGAGCGCCGGAGCATCAGGAAGAGGTCGTGGCTGTGCGAGTGGTTGCCGATCTCGTGGCCCCGGGCCAGGATCTCTCAGATCAGGCGCGGATGCGCTTCCGCCCGCTCCCCCACCACGAAGAAGGCGGCCTTGACGCCGTAGCGGGCGAGGAGGTCGAGCAGAGGGAGGGTGGTGAGGGGGTCGGGGCCATCGTCGAAGGTCAGGGTGACCGCACCGCGGCTCCTGGGCCCGGCTGAGAGGATGGGCAGAAAGAAGCTCCAGCCAGGGAAGGAAGGGGCCGCGAAGCACAGGACCACGAAGATCGCGAGAGGAATCGCGGCCAGCCGGAGGTGGACGAAGCCGAGCGCGAAGGCGAGCAGGAACGACACCCCGGCGGCCAGGTGGGCCCGGGACAGGCGCCCGGCAGAGGGCATCGCGGCCGGCAACGGTTCCGGACCGTGGTCCTCGGCGGGCAACGGGTGAAGTTCGGCGGTCTGCATGAACCGATCCGACGCGCTGTCCTTGCCTGAGGGCGACTCGGCCGGCGGACGCCGACCCGTGCCGCGGAAGCGCCGTACGATACACGTCCGGCACGCCGAAGGGAACCGCGATGGGAGGGGCCCGTGGAGGAAGAGGACGTTCAGCAGGACGTTTTTTCAGAGTGCACGACCAGGGGGCCCGCCCTGCGGCGGGTACGGCGTCAGTCGGCTGTCGCCTCCGTCGTCGCAGTGGGTAGCTCAAACACCTCGGCGAGCCGCAGATCCAGGCCGCCGAGGCTCGCCAGCGTGACCACCTCGTCGGGCCCGAAGAGCTCGCCCCTGCCGTAAGCTCCGTCGGGACCGAGGTTGAACCGTTCCGCGTAGCGGGCCTCCGGCTCGACCAGCAGGTACTCACGCACCCCGTGGCGCTCGTAGAGGGCCCGCTTGGTGCGGCGGTCCTTGAGGCCCGTGGAGGGGGAGAGGACCTCTACGATCAGGTCCGGAGCGCCAAAGACCCCGGCGGACCGAATCTTGGAGCGGTCGCAGACCACCAGCACGTCGGGCTGGACCGCCGTGTCGTCGGAGAGCACCACGTCCACGGGAGCCACGAACGGCACGCAGCGGTGACCCTGGAGCACCGTCTCGAGCTGGTGCCCGAGCCGGAGGACGATCCGCGCGTGCACGGTGCTCGGCGCCGGCGTCATGCCGAAGACTTCGCCCTCGATCAACTCCCAGCGCTCCTCGTCCGGCCAGGTGAGGTAGTCGGCGTAGGTGAACCGGTCGTCGGAGCGGCGGGCGACAGGCATGGAGCGTCTCCGGAAGGCGTCGTGTGCCTCACCTGTGTAGCACGCCCCGTCCGAGCGGACAAGGCGGACTTGCCGGCAACGGACGGACGCCGGCGCCCTGTGCAAGAGGCCCTGAGTGCTGAGGTCCTCGTCCAAGTCGTGCCAATGGAAGCAGTGCCGTGCGCCTCAGATGGCCCGTACACGCCCGCCTGATCTCGGTTCCGAAGTAGCCATACCACGCCTCCGGAAGAGACGCTTGGTGGTCCTCTGTGGGCGCCGCGATGTGCATCAACTCCCCCGGCGAGAAACCCAAGTTGTAGGCCAATGCGACGGGCTCACGCCAAACTTGGCGGACGGGTCGTCGCGATCGACGTGCACGTGAGTAGGCTCGCCTCCGTCGTGGCTGACGAAGTAGAACCGATCCGGTCCTTCCCGGAGACCGCGGGCGACATGGGACTCCTCCCCCTCGCGTGGACTGTGCATCGGCACCTCGTCGTCGCCTCCTTATCGCTGTTGAGGAATTCTCGACAGGAAGAAGGCGCAAGCATCGGAACGGCGCGGGAAAGGCACGAAAAGCAAGAATGTCCCGGCAACTCGAGAACGTCCCCGCAACTCCGTCCCCGCAACTCCCAACTTCCCTGCTTGGTCTCCTTTCCAGCCTTGACCACCAGACCACACCAGACCAGACTCGCCGTACGTCTCAACCCACGCCCGGAGGGGTCTGCCATGCACATCACCAACATCTCGGAGGCCAAGGCTCAGCTTTCCTCCCTCATCGAGCGGGTGCTGGCCGGCCACGACGTCGTCATCGGCAAGGCGGGCAAGCCCGTGGCGCGGCTGGTCCCCTTCGAGTGGAGCAAGGAGGATCGGCGTCCCGGCGCGTTGCGCGGCAAGATTCGGATCGCAGCGGACTTCGACGAGCTTCCCGACGATCTTGCGGAAGCGTTCGGGATGAGACGCGGATGAACCTGCTGCTCGACACCCACGTGCTCCTCTGGTGGCTGGACGACGACCCGGCTCTGTCGAAGGCGGCCCGTGACGCCATCGCGGACGGGCAGAACCTCGTCTTCGTCAGCGCGGTCACCGTCTGGGAGATCCGCATCAAGGAGGCGCTGGGCAAACTGGGAATCCCATCCGATTTCCAAGAGGTGCTCGCCGCGCAACCCCTCCTGCCCCTGGACGTGACGGCAGAACACGCCCACGCGATCGCCCGCCTGCCCGATCATCATCGGGACCCCTTCGACCGGATGCTCATCGCTCAAGCCGGCGTGGAGCGGCTGGCAGTGGTGACCCACGACTCTCGTTTCCGCGACTATGGGATCCCGCTGCTCGAGACGTGAGAGGTATATCGAGCCGTCCATCCCGCCCGCGACTCCCCAAGCGCAACTCCTCTACCCGATGCCCCCCGACTCGGCCGGACAGATGGCCTTCTCGATCCGTCCTCACGTCCTCGAGACCGAGCAAGAGCGTTCGGCGCCCGATGCCCCTGCGGGATGGCGTGCTGCAGCAGGCTGGGCAGGTCGACGCGCGCGGGGGGGACGGAGGCGTACCGAACTCCCCGTCCCCTTCGACCCTCACCGCGGTCACCACCCGCCCAGCCGCAACGCCCGCAGGCAGGCCACGAGGGCCTCCTCGGGGTCGCCGCGGGCTCGCACGAACCGCACCACGACACCCGCCGGCAGCGTAGCGGCCTCCACGGGTGGCACGAGGCGACCCGTGAGCCAGCGCCACGCCCGCGTCTGCGGGAACGCCTCCCGGAAGTACCCACGCCACCGAGACAGCGTGGGCCGGGTGACGCCGAACTGCGATCGAAGATGCTCGACCGTGCACCCCTCGCTGCGTCCTTGCCGAAGCGCCGTCACCACCAGCATCACCGCACTCCAGTACACGCGCCGGCCCCAGAAGAGCACCGACCGCGGCTTCGTCCGCCGCCGGCACCCCTCCCGGCCACAGCAAAGGCTCAGACGGATCGAATACGACTCGGGCAGGCCGACTGGACCACCCCGGGGCTTGCGGGGGTAGTCGCTGCGATGCAGCGGCCCCCCGCAGTAGGGCAGCGCCCAGCCCTCGCGGTCTCGGCCAGATCCAAGTCGATCACGTACAGGAGGGAAAACAGAGACTTCCGCTGCAGGACTTCCAGTCGTACCATCAGTGGGCAGGAGCCCCCTGCTGCTTCGGCCAAGAAACGTGAGGGGGCTCCTCTTTCTCTCCCTCGCGTTTCTCGGTCAAATCACCGCAGATTTCCATCACTTTCCGCGGCCGCGCTCACCGGCTACACAGGAGATCTTTGGGGGGCGTCGGCGCTGCGTTCTCTTGACCCCGGTCATGGCGAGCGCGCGGCGAAACGGGCAGACTCCGGATACACTCGCTCCATGCCAGGAGGTTTCTCCCATGCG
>JACRCS010001008.1 GCA_016218905.1 Deltaproteobacteria bacterium | reverse complement strand
GTGCGTGGTGACGCTCCTCGATCAGGGGCTCTGCCTGTCCGAGGACGCCGAGGGGAGGGCACGGTGAGGAAAGGGAGGGGAGGAGAGGCGAGCCATGAAGAAGCTGGACCTGACGACCGACACGTCCTGCCCCGCAACAGAGCCAGCGGCTGAGGTGCCCCCCCAGGGCGAAACGCCGCCCTGCTGAGGCCCCAAGTACCTCGCCGTGGGCGGGGAGATCGACCAGAACGTTCCCGGGTTCTCGGGGTGGCACGCGGCCGGGGGCCGAAGGGTGCCCCGCCTCTCGTCCGAGTGGCGCCTCTCGGACCACTGGGGTGCCTGGAAGGCCCGGTGGGGGATCGGCCGGCTGACCTACCTCGTGCCGCCGGGGCTCTACGCCATCGGCAGCCCCGGGCCCGAGGCCGAGGTGGCCGTGACCTGCAACTACAAGATGACCTTCGACCTCCTTCGGCGGGAGCTCGCCGGCCGAGACCTCTGGGTGCTCGTCCTGGAGACCCACGGCATCAACGTCTGGTGCGCGGCCGGCAAGGGGACCTTCGGCACCGGGGAGCTGGTGCGCCGGGTAGAGGCCGCCGGGCTCGCCGGCATCGTGTCCCACCGCCGCCTCCTCCTGCCCGTCCTGGGGGCGCCGGGGGTCGCGGCCCACGAGGTGAAGCGCCGGACCGGCTTCGAGGTCTCCTACGCCGCGGTGCGCGCCTCGGACTTGCCCGCCTACCTTGACAACGGCCACAGAACCACGCCGGCCATGCGGGAGCTGACCTTCTCGCTCCGGGAGCGGCTGGTGCTGGTGCCGGTAGAAGTCGTGATGTCGCTGAAGCTCATGGCCGTGGCGAGCCTCGTCGTCCTCGGGATCGGGACCGCTCTCAGCCGGGGGTCACTCGGTGCCGGGTTGATGGCCTTGGTTGCGCTCTGGGGTGCGATGCTCACCGGGACGCTCCTGACACCCCTTCTCCTCCCCTGGCTGCCGGGGCCGAGCTTCGCCCTCAAGGGCGCGGTCGCCGGACTGGCCTGGAGCACCGTTTGCTGGGCAGTCGCCGGATCGGGGTTGGGACGGCTCTCCACCGTCGCCCTGTTCCTGGCGTTGCCTGCGGTCAGCGCCTGGTACGCGCTCAACTTCACGGGATGCACGCCCTTCACGTCTCTGTCCGGGGTGAAGCGGGAGGTCAGGATCGCCGTCCCCGCCCTGGGGTGCGCCCTCGGGTTCGGCGCGCTCCTCTGGGTAGCCGGAAGTCTGTTGTGAGGGAGGATCGTCGATGAAGGGCTTTCGCTACTTGAGGGATGTGTCCACGCTCAAGCTCGATGAAGCGGCATGCATCGGTTGCGGCCGGTGCGTCGAGGTCTGCCCCCACCAGGTCGTCGCACTGCCGGACCGCCAAGCGCGAATCGAGGACCTCGATGCGTGCATGGAGTGCGGGGCCTGTGCGACCAACTGCCCTACCCGGGCCATCCGCGTCGAGGCGGGCGTCGGTTGCGCCGCGGGGCTCGTCACCGAGTGGCTTCGAGATCGGAAGATCCGGGCGACGACCGGAGCCTGCTGCGGCTAGTCATCCATTCGAAAAACGGCGGAGGAGATCGCATGAAAGCCAGGATCGCCGTCATTGCTTTGGCCATGCTCGTACCGGTCCCGTTCGTCTCGGGAGCAGAGAAGGCGCAGCCCGCGGCCGGCGGGTCGGCTCGACCCGCTGCGGTGCTCGAAGTCTCGACCCTGATGCGCGAGGTCGACAAGCACAAGGGTCCGCTCCGCGTCGAGGGCGTGGTGAGCAAGGTCTTCCCCAAGGAGCAGAGGCTCGGGCTCATCGACTCCGCTGAGTTCAAGAAGTGCGGCGTCGTCACCTGTGCCGAGATGATCTTGCCGGTGCAGTGGAGTGGCGCCATGCCCGAGGTGAAGAGCCTCGTCCGGCTGGGGGGGGAGATCCGGAAGACGGGTGAGAAGCTGGAGTTCGTCGCCCGGTCGCTGGAGAAGGTGCAGGTCAAGTGAACCGAGCGGGCCCACTCTGGAAGGACGGTCTCCTGCCCCTCGGGGTCTTTGTGGCTGCCTTCGCCCTGCATTTTCTATGGCTGGGGCTCTTTCCGGAGCAGGATCCGGCGCAGTCCCCGTGGGCCGCGCTGCCCTCCGAGGGCGCAAGTTCCTGGTTGCCCAAGTACCTCGAGGCCGGGGAGTACTGGCTGGGCTACGCCTACGGGCTGTCTCTGGCCTTCGCGGCGGCCGCGCTCCGGCGCTACCGCCGCCACCGGTCCTGCGGGGCGGGAAAGTTCGCGGTCGGCGGCGTGACCCTCTCCGCGGTGCTCGCCGGGGGGGGCTGCTACCTCATCGGCTGCTGCGGCTCCCCCCTGCTCGTCGTGTGGCTGAACCTCCTCGGCGCGAAGTTCCTGCCCTTGGCCAGGCCCCTGATGGCGGGCATCACGACCCTTTCGATCGCCGGCGCCTGGTGGTGGATGGCGCGCGGCGCCCTGACCCGCCTCTCGACCCGCTGAGTCGGCGCAAGAAAACCCCCGGCGCCGTGCTCCCCATCCAGAAAGAAAGACCCTCGCTTCGCAGGATCCGCGCCGCCTACACAGGCGGGCTCGTCGGCGCCTTCGTCGATAGCTTCGACATCTGGCTTCTGGTTCGCGGCTCCCCTCCTTTTGCTTCCTTTGACGTGGTACCCGCGGCTGACCTAGCCGCACTTGGAGTTTCAGGTGGCGCCGGAGCAGGCCTGGGGCGCGGGCGTTCCGAAGTGGACGAAGGGGCGCAGGGCCAGGACGATAAGAAGAAGGGCGCAGCCCAGGCTCACCCCTGGCGGGAGGAGTTCTCCCGCCGCGGCTGCCGGGGCCCAAGTCCTCAGTCCCTCCCCCGTCCAGAGGGCGTCGAGCAGGGCGCCCATGCCCACCGATACCGCGGCGATGGCGACAAGGTAGCGCGCCGTGGTCCGGCCGCCGAGCGTCCCGGTCAGGGCCGTGAGCGAGGCCGCGTTGGTTGCGGGGCCGGCCAGCAGGAAGACCAGCGCGGCGCCGGGGCTCAACCCCT
>JACRCS010001007.1 GCA_016218905.1 Deltaproteobacteria bacterium | reverse complement strand
GCTCGCTCGGAGCCCGGAGGCGTAGATGGCCTACTTCGACTGCGATCTGAACCTGTCCTGGGAGGACATCGCCCTGCGCGACGCCGCCCACAAGTTCGCCGCGGAGGTCATGCGGCCGGTCGGCCGGGAGCTCGACCGCCTCAGCCCCGAGCAAGCCGCGGGGCCGAAGTCCCCGATCTGGGAGTTCCTGCGCAAGGGCTACGAGCTCAACTACCACAAGGTCCTCATCCCGCCTCCGTTCGGAGGGCTGGGACTGAGCTCGCGCCAGGTCCACCTGGTCGAGGAGGAGCTCGGCTGGGGCAGCTTCGGGCTCTCGGCCCTGCTGGCCTCCGCCGGCTTCGCGTTCACCTTCGCCGCCATGACGGGCGACGAGGAGCTCATTCGGACCTTCTCCGAGCCGTACGCGGCGTGCACGGACGCCTCGATGATCGGTTGCTGGGCCGTGACCGAGCCCGATCACGGCTCCGATCTCGTCTCCTACGCGGAGGAGTTCTTCCGCTCTCCGAAGCTTCGGGCCGACGCCCGCGCGACGCTCGACGGGGACGAGTGGGTCGTGTCGGGCCAGAAGTCCGCCTGGATCTCCGGGGCCCCCATCGCGACCCACGCCCTGGTCCACCTGCAGGTCGAGCCTTCTCGGGGCCTCGCGGGCTTCGGAATGTGCATCATCCCCCTCGCGTACCCCGGGGTCTCACGCGGCAAGCCCTTGCGGAAGATCGGCCAGCGGGATCTCTGCCAGGGGGAGATCTTCTTCGACGACGTCCGGATCCCGCGGAAGTGGATGCTCATCGGGCCGGACGCGTACGTGCCCACGCTGCAGACGATCCTCGCCCACGCGAATGCGATGATGGCGACGTGGGCGACGGGCCTGGCCCGGGCGGCCTTCGAGGAGGCCTTCGCGTACGCGAGGGAGCGCGTCCAGGGCACTCGCCCCATCGTCGAGCACTACTCGGTGCGGCAGCGGCTCTTCCAGCTCTTCGCGAGGGTTGAGACCTGCCGGGCGACGTCGCGGGCGGTGGTGGACCTGAACCTGAACGTCTCGCCGCCCCTCGTCGAGTACTCGGTAGCGGCGAAGACCACGTGCACGCAGCTCTGCTTCGAGAACGCCCACGAGGCCCTGCAGCTCCTCGGGGGCAACGGGCTCACCCAGGAGTACGCGATCGAGAAGCTCTTTCGAGACGCGCGGGCGACGTTGATCATGGACGGCAACAACGAGGTCCTCGCCGCCTCGGCGGGAGCCGTCCTGGCGGAGAGCTACCCTCGGAGTCAGTTGTTAGGTGTTAGCTGTTAGGCTAATGGTGAATGTTGAATGTAGAATGTAGAATGTACAATGTACAATGTAGAATATCGAATATCGAGGTGACTTTACGGATGGAGCCACTAGCTACTGGGCTTTAGGCTTTAGGTTCTTGGTTCTTTAGGCTTTTGTCATTCTACATTCTACATTCTACATTCTACATTCTACATTCGACATTCAAAGGAGTCGCTATGGCGCGCATTCCGTTCGCCGAAGGGTCGCCTTACACTCCCGCGGACCAGGCCAAGAAGGAGAGCGTCCTCCTCGTCGGCAGGCTCATGGTCAACGCGGCCCTGACCGCTCCCATCGCGGGTGGGGTGCCGAGCACCGAGGCGGAGATCGCCCACGGGGAGGAGGAGCTGGAGGGGATCGCCCGGGAGATGGAGCGCCTGGCCCACGAGGGGGTGCCGGAGCGCCTGAAGCGCCCCTTCCTGTATGAGGCGGCCATGCTCCGGGAATCCGACGCGGCCGTCTTCCTCGGCAACTATCGGGCCCATTCGAGCCCCATGGACTGCAGCTGCGGGATGTGCGGCGGCAGGCCCGACTGCTCGTTCGTCTACGAGCGGGTGACCCACACCGACGGGATCGTCGACACGACGGATCGCCGCCGGACCTCGGCCGTCAAGGGGCCCCTCTGCATGCTGCGGTCCCACGACCTCGGCTACGCCGTCGGCTCCGCCCTCTGGGTCGCGGCCAACCACTTCGTCGACGCGAAGGCGCTCTACTCGGTGGGACTGGCGGGCCGAAACCTCGGCCTCTGCCGGAGCTCCGAGCTCGTGGTCGGGATCGCGATCGCCGCGCTCTCCAAGAACCCGTACGTCGACATCTCCGTCGACTACCACCTCAACCACATGGCCAAGCAGCTCGACGGGGTGCGCCGGACCGCCACCATTGCCCGACAGCTCGCGATGATCCCGTACCAGACCCAGGACCCGGCCCGCGGCCGCGGGAAACCCTGAAAGGAGGAGCGACATGGCCGTCTACGAGGGAGGCGCCGCCGCCCGGGAGCACCTCGTCGAGGTCGCCAAGGCGTGCGCCGTCGCCGCGGCGCGGGCGCCGACGCTGACCCCAGACCTCGGGCTGCGCCAGGAGATCGTCACCGACGCCGACCTCCTGCCGATGATCGACATCATGGAGACCATGGGTCAGGCCTCCGACGTGCTCTTCATGGACGCCCTCACCTACCGGAAGCTCTACGACGCCGGCACGCCGCCCCCCGTCCTCCTGATCGGGGCCGATCTGACCCGCCCGGTGGGGTGGGACTGCGGCGGCTGCGGGTTCCCCGACTGTGGCGAGTTCGCCGCGTACGTCCGGGGACATCGAGGCCAGGGGACCATGGTCTCGGGGCCGTCCTGCCTCTGGAGGGTCGTCGACCTGGGGATCGCCGCGGACTTCGCGTGCGCCTGCGCCGCGATGCATCGGGCCGAGGCGCGCATCCAGTTCACGATGGGTGCGATCTCCGCCATGCTCGGGCACCTCGCCGGGTGTTCCTGCGCGCTGGGCCTCCCGGTGGGGCCGGTCGGAAAGGACCACTGGTTCGACCGGAAGGAGATGGCCGGGGTTCGGGACTACGAGGCGCTGAGCCAGGGCCTCGCGGAGACCGGCCCGAACCTCCGGATGGCCTTCGCGGGCACCGGCTCGCCCATGGTGAAGACCGGCCAGCGCTGGTGGGAGAACCCCACGTTCCACAAGGTCCGCGCGGAGGCAGACGCGCCGGGCAAACAGGAGGCGCTCCGCGAGGCCATCGGGCGAAAGCTGGCCCACTACGCGGCTTTGCGCGCCGCCCGGGAGCCGGGGCAGACGGAGCCCGAAGCCTGAGGGTCCACCACGGACCTCCTCGCTCCAAACTCGGGAGGGCGTCGATGCAAGATCGGCCGTACTGGAACATGGAGATCGAGCCGCTGCTCAACACCGAGGAGATGCGCCGGCTCCAGCTCCAAAAGCTTCGCCGGATGCTCGGGAGGCTCAAGGCCAAGGCACCCTTCTACGCGTCGATGCTCGACCGGGTCGGCCTCGACCCCGAGAAGCTCAGAGGGTTCGAGGAGTTTCGGGACAAGGTCGAGATCTTCACGAAGGAGACCTTCCGTGGGGTCGTCGAGCAGTGCGGGAACGACTACCTGAAGGCGCTCGACCAGATCATGCCCGTCCGGGTCGAGGACCTCGCCTGGATGGCCACCACGACGGGGACCACGGGCGTGCCGACGCCGTACCCGCTCACGAACCACGACGTCCAGAACTTCTGGGGGGAGGTCGAGGCGCGGGGCGGCTGGCGCGTGGGCATGCGGCCCGGCGACCGGGTCCTCTACTGCTTCGCGCTCTCGATGGTGATCGCCGGGGTGCCCAGCATGCTGGGCTTCCAGAAGACCGGGGCGATGATCCTGCCGGTGGGGGCGGAGGCGAAGAGTGAGCGCATCCTCCTCTTCCAGAACCTCTTTCGCGGAACGGTGTACGTCGGCACCCCCTCCCTCGCCGAGTACCTGATCGAGCAGGCGCCCCGGGTCGCCGGCCGGCCCGTGGCCGACTTCGGGTTCAAAGCGCTGATCTGCGGCGGCGAACCCGGCGCGGGCATCCCCGCGGTGAGGAGCAAGCTCGAGCAGGCTTACGGCTGCAAGGTCTACGACATGGGGGCGGGCTTCGGCTGCTCCTGCGATCACGAGGAGTATCAGGGGATGCACTGCGTCGCGGACGACCTCTGCTACTACGAGCTGGTCGACCCCGAGACCAAGGCGCCGATCCCCCTGGAAGACGGGGCGCAGGGAGAGGCGCTCTGGACCACGCTGGACGCGGACGGCTGGGTCTGGATTCGCCAGAGCCTCGGGGACATCCAGCAGGTCTTCACCGAGCCGTGCCCCTGCGGCCGGACGGGCTTTCGCTACAAGGTCGTGGGCCGGGCCGACGACATGCTGAAGGTGAAGGGGGTGATGGTCTACCCGAGCCACCTCAAGGGCGTCATCAACGAGTTCGTGCCCAGGGTGACGGGAGAGCTGAGGATCGTCCTCGACGAGCCGCCTCCCCGCGTGGTTCCGCCGCTCCAGGTGCGCCTCGAGCACGCGGAGGGCGTCGCCGGCCCGTTCCTGGAGGCGCTGGAGACCGAGATCCTCGACGCCATGAGCAAGCGCCTCAAGATCCGCCCGAAGCTCCTCTGGGCCGAGCCCGGCAGCCTCGAGCGGAGCCACTACAAGGGTCAGGTCTTCGAGAAGACCTACGAGAAGGCGTGAGGGGCGGATGCCGGAAGTCTTCGTGATCGGCGTCGGCACGACGCGCTTCGCCAAGCACCCGGACCGGTCCGTGAAGGACCTCTCCCGGGAAGCCGTCCAGCTCGCCCTCCGGGACGCCGGGCTCCGCCCCCGGGACCTGGACGCCGCCTGGTTCGCCAACTCGGGCTGGGGGTACTTCTCCCAACAGCACTGCATCCGGGGGCAGGTGGCCCTGCGGGACACGGACATCCTCGCCGCGCCGGTCTTCAACGTCGAGAACGCCTGCGCCGGGGGAGCCACCGCCTTCCACAGCGCGTATCTGGCGGTCGCCTCCGGCGCCTACCGGTGCGTGCTCGCGGTCGGGGCCGAGAAGCTCTACAGCCCGGACAAGGAGAAGGCCTTCGGCCTCTTCTTCACCGGGACCGACGTCGACCGCGTGGACCAGATCATCCCCGAGTGGAAGAAGATGCTCGAGGGGCTGCCTCCCCCGCCGGTGGAGGACGAGCCCGGCGCCGGCGTCAACCGAAGCTTCGTGATGGACGTCTACGCCTGCATGGTCCGCTGGCACATGGCCACCTACGGGACCACCCAGCGCCAGCTCGCCGCCATCTCGGCCAAGAACCACGCCCACGGGGCCCTCAACCCCAACGCCCAGCACCGGAGGGAGATGTCGGTCGACGAGGTGCTCGCGGGCCGGCTCGTCAGCTGGCCCCTCACGGTTCCCATGTGCGCCCCCATGGGCGACGGCAGCGCGGCCGCGGTCCTCTGCTCGGCGGAGCACCTGCGGACGCTGGGCTCGCCGCGGCCCGTGAAGGTGCTCGCCTCCGTCATGGGGTCCCACACCAAGCGGGCGTTCTCGGACGAGGAGGCGGACGTGGCGGTGCGGGTCTCGCGGGCCGCCTACGAGAAGGCCGGGCTGGGACCGCAGGACGTGGACGTGGCCGAGTTGCACGACGCCACGAGCTTCGGGGAGCTCCACATCGCCGAGGCGCTGGGGTTCTGCCCCCGGGGCGAGGGAGGCCCGTTCGCGGAAGTGGGGGCGACCCGGCTCGGCGGGCGGATCCCGGTCAACCCCTCCGGAGGGCTCGAGGCGAGGGGACACCCGATCGGCGCCTCTGGGCTCGGGCAGATCCACGAGCTGGTCACGCAGCTTCGGGGCGT
>JACRCS010000105.1 GCA_016218905.1 Deltaproteobacteria bacterium | reverse complement strand
CGCGAACGGCGAACCGACATCCCGCTCCTGGCAGACCACTTCATCGAGAAGCTGGCCCGGGAGCATCGCAGGGACGTGAGGAGGATCGCCACGACCGCGATCGACGTCCTCATGAGCTACCACTGGCCGGGACACGTCCGCGAGCTCGCCAACTGTATCGAGCGGGCCGTCCTCGTCTGCGAAGGCGGCGTCATTCACGCCCATCACCTCCCGCCGACGCTCCAGACGGCAGAAGTCTCCGGAACGCTGCCCCAGACCTCGCTCGAGGCAGCCCTCGGCACATTCGAGAAAGACCTTCTTCTCGACGCGGTCAAGATCGCCCGCGGGAACCGCGCTCGCGCGGCCCGCCTGCTCCAGACCACCGAACGAATCCTCTCGTACCGGCTGAAACGCCATGGGATCGAGCCCGAGCGCTTCCGGCCCTGAGAAATCGACATTTATGTCGCGTTTATGGACCTATCAGACATTTTCGTCCCGGCTTCCATAGCCCAGGCCCCTCTGGCTCGCCGGCGCTAACTCGTCTGGTTGCAGCTGTTTCCATCGCCACCGCCGGCGTCCCGCGGCCGAGCACACGGCTTGCAACCATTCGGGCACGCCACTCGGGCGTAGGAAATGGAGGCCACATGACGAGACTTCCCGGACCCCCGAATCGCGGCGGAGGACCCCGATGAACGGCGCCGACACCGCCTGGATGCTCCTCTCGACGGCCCTCGTCCTCCTGATGACGCCGGCGCTCGCGTTCTTCTACGGCGGCCTCGTCCGGTCGAAGAACGCGCTGAACACGATGATGATGAGCGTCGCGTCCCTCGGATTCGTCGGCGTGGCGTGGGCGCTCCTCGGCTACTCGCTCGCCTTCGCCCCCGGCTCGCCTCTGCTCGGCGGATTCTCGTGGGCTCTTCTGTCCGGCGTCGGCCTCGATCCAGGCCCGGCCGCCGCGACCATCCCGCACCTCCTCTTCCTGGTCTACCAGGGGACTTTCGCCATCGTCACGGCCGCGCTCATCTCGGGCGCCATCGTGGAGCGAATGCGGTTCGGCCCCTACCTGGCGTTCATCACGCTCTGGTCGCTCCTCGTTTACGCGCCGGTCGCTCACTGGATCTGGGGAGGAGGCATCCTCTCGACCCTGGGCGCGCTCGACTTCGCCGGCGGGACCGTCGTCCACGTCAACGCGGGGGTCGCGGCGCTCGTCGCGGCCATCGTCCTCGGTCCGAGGAAGGACTACGCGCGCCAGGCCATGCTCCCCCACAACGTTCCGTTCTCGATTCTCGGGGCCGGCCTGCTCTGGTTCGGGTGGTTCGGCTTCAACGGCGGCAGCGCGCTCGCCGTGAACAAGGCGGCCGTGCTCGCCTTCACCAACAGCTTCCTCGCCCCGTCGGCCACGCTCCTCGTCTGGACTCTTCTGGACCTCGCCCGCAACCGGAAAGCGACGGCGGTCGGCGCGGCCACCGGAATCGTCGTCGGCCTCGTCGCCATCACCCCGGCGGCCGGTCTCGTCTCCCCGGTCTCTGCCCTCGCGATCGGCGTGATCGCGGCCTTCCCGTCCTATTTCGCGATCGTCTGGCGCGCCCGGACCCGCCTCGACGACTCTCTCGACGTCGTCGCCGCCCACGGCCTCGGAGGGCTCGTCGGCGCGCTCCTGACGGGTGTTCTCGCCCAGGTTTCGTGGGGCTCGCCCGCCAATGGCCTCCTCTTCGGGAACCCGCGGCAGCTCCTCGTCCAGGTCATCGCCTGCCTCGCTTCCGTCGCCTGGAGCGGCGGCGTCACGTTCGTTCTCCTCAAGGCGATCGGGGCCCTTTACCCCCTCCGCGCGAATGGCGGCGAGGAAGGCCTTGGCCTCGACGTCAGCCAGCACGGCGAGGAGGCGTACACGTCCGGCGAGGGGGCTCTCCTCCTGCTGCGCGAGCCGGTATCCGTCCCACACCGCGTCCCGACGGGACCGGCCATCCCCTCGGAGGTGCGGTCGTGAAGCTCGTCGTGGCCGTCATCCGACCCGAGAAGGTGAACGACGTCCTGGAGGCCCTCTTTCGCGCCGACGTCCAGGGCCTGACGATCTCGCGCGTGAAGGGACACGGGGGCGAAACGGAACGCGTGGAGACCTACCGCGGAACGACGGTCAAGATGGAGCTCTCCGAGAAGGTGCGGATCGAGATCGGCGTCTCGAACCACTTCGTCGACCGGACGGTGTCGGCGATCGTCGGCGCCGCCCGGACGGGAGAGGTAGGGGACGGGAAGATCTTCGTCCTTCCGGTCGAGAGGATCGTCCGAATCCGGACGGGCGAAGTCGATCAGGCGGCCGTCACGCCGGTCGGGGTCGAGCCGCACCTGGAGGGGGTGCCGACCGTCGCCTGATGGTTCGCCGGGCCTGGGAACGGGCCAGCACCCGCTCCCGGGCCCCATTCATCCGGCCGGCTGCCCGTCCTTCAGGAGAGTCGAGAGCTCCTTGAATCGAGCGTGGTTCTTGTCGCGCGCCCACTCGAAGCCGACCGACTCGTGATTCGTGATCGCCGCGCCGGCCGCCGCCATCCGCTCGAGCGCGTGGCGGCGGTACTCCTCTCCGCGGCCGCTGACCGCGTCCCACGAGACGTGCACCTGGTTACCCCAGTGGATCAGCTCGAGGACCGTCTGCATCACGCAGACGTGAGCCTCGATTCCCGCCACGACGACCTGCCGGGCGCCCGAGCGGACGGGGGGACACAGCTCGTCGAGGGCCCGGAGAAAAGCCGGCTCTCCGCAGCAGCCGAAAGAGGTCTTGGCGAGCGACCGCTTCGGGGTCGCGAGCGCCTCGAAACCCGCCAGCACCTCAGCGTGGGTCGGGCCAAGACCCTTCGGGTACTGCTCCGTGAGAATCACCGGCACGCCGAACATCTCGGCCAGCTTCATCAGGCGAAGCGTCGACTCGACCACCATCCGGGGGCGGTGGACCACGGTCATCAGCTTTCCCTGAAGGTCGATCACTACGAGAACGCTCCGCCCCGCGTCCAGCAATTCCATTCCATTCCTCCCGGCGCCGTGGCGCCGGCCCATGATGCCAGCGATGCCCCGCGGCGGCACCGCTCTCACCAGCGAAACGTCGCGACTGCCGAAGCCTCGTCCGGCATCTTCGGCGGGTCGAGGACGACGACCTCGCCCCCCCGGCCCAGGACGATCTCCGCGAGGTCGTCCAGGACGTCGTCGTCCTGCGGACCCGTCTGCCCGGCGTGGAGCGTCACCTCACCGGTCACCCGGTCCACCCGCCCGAAGAGGGGCTTCCCGTCGGCGACGAGTAGACGTCGAACCCTCCCGAGAACGGCCGCCTCCGCGACGCGCGTCAGGATGTCGGCGGCGAGCCCTCTGTCGCGCTGGCCGCGGAACTCCGCGACGAGGGCCTCGTCCCGGGCGTTCAGGGCCTTTCTGGCCTCGGGGAGTGTCCTCTCGTGGAGCTGCTCGGTCCCGACGTCGTCCACGGCGCCCTCGGCGAACTCGGCGCGGAATCCGGGCTGGCCGCAGACTTCGCGGAAGAGCGGCAGAAGCGGGGCGGCCCCCGCCACGATCAACGGTGTCGCGTCGTCGAGGACGTCGCCGAGCGCCGACTGGACGGCCCGAAAGAACCGGAGCTGCTCTTCCCGGCGGCCCCCGTCCCTCTCGGCCGGCGCCTTCCCGGGCCCGGCTGCGGAATGGGGTCCGCCCCGAGGCGATCCCCCACGCCCGCCCGTCTCCGGGGCCGAGGACCCGTCGACCCGCACCGGAAAGCCCGGGACGATCCGCGGGACGAGGCCTCGTTCCGATCCTTCGAAGAGGGCGGCGCGGCGGGAGCCGAGCGAGAGGACGAAGTAGCGGTGCCGATCCTGGAGGCTCTTCAGGAGCGGTTTGACGTGGAAGCTGTCGGCGACGACGACCCTCTCGGGAGGGGCAGGCCAGATCCGGTACACCTCGAAGAGGCCCTCTGCGCGGAAAGCGGCGAGGCCTTCGGGGCCGGGGGTGAAGACGTCGGCCGCCTCCGCGAGGCCCGCAAGCGGCGCCAGAAGCTCTTTCACCTGGCGCACGTCGTACCGCTCGGCGAGGAGGGCCTCGGCCTGCCGGAGGAGGACCCGGAACCGGACGGGGGCCATCGCGAGGTCGGGACCGTGGCGGGGAAGCGGGAGGAAGACGGAGATGTAAGGCTCGGTCCGGGGCAGAAGGAGGTTCTGGAGGTCGTCGAGGGTCGGCTTCTTCGGCATCAGCGAGCTCCTCCGGTATCGTCTGGAGAACGTCCCGTGCGTTCGCCCGATTCCCGTCACTCTTCCGATACGAGAGGCGCCCGACGGGTTAGCATCGCAACGTGTGGAGGACGCGCCCGGCTCTGATCTGGCTCATTCTGGTGGTGATGTCGGCCAGCGGGGCGTGCCGGAAGAGCCGCCACGACCTCCACGTCATCTGGGACTCCGGCATTCAGTCGCTCGACCCGAACGTGAAGTTCGACTTCGTGACCGACACGTTCGCGATGAACGTCTTCGAACCGCTCGTCCGCTACGACCGGCAGATGGCCTTCACGCCCGGACTCGCGACCGCGTGGGAAATTCGCGATAACGCCGTCTGGCGATTCCGCCTTCGCGAAGGAGTGCGATTCCAGGACGGCTCGCCCTTCACTGCGGCCGACGTCGCCTTCTCTATCGCCCGCCTCAAGGCTCGCCCGGACCTCGACATTCATCGGTACGTCTCGGCCATCCGTGAGGTCCGCGTCCTCGACCCGTACACGATCGACGTGCGCTCCGAACGGCCGGCCGGCCTGCTCTCGGTCCTCTCGTTCATCTACATCCTGCCGAAGGGAACCGTCGAACGCCTGGGAGAAGAGGCGTTCTTTCGGAAACCCGCGGGCACGGGCCCCTACCGGGTGACCGAGTGGCAGAAGGGCAGGATCCTGAGGCTGGAGGCGTCCGACGGCTACTGGGGAGGCCTCTCGGCCGTGCCCGCCGCCGTCTTCCACGTCGTCCACGGTGACGACGCGATGTGGACCGAGGCCCGTCGCTTCTCCGAGGCGATCGTCTTTTCCCCGACCAGGTCCACGTGGGTCGCCCACCGCGACGACGCGCACTTCCGTCTCGTCGAGCGCCCGGGGCTCGCCGTCAACTATCTCGAATTGCGGGTCTCCGGTGGGCCCGCGAACCCCCTCTCCGACGCTCGCGTCCGGCGGGCGCTCCGGGCGGCGATCGACTATGAGAGGCTTATCTCCGCAATGCCCGGCGAGGGGGCCTTCCCGGCCAGCCAGCTCGTTCCCCCCGCGATCATCGGGTTCAATCCCGAAATCTCGATCCCTGCCTTCACGCCGGGCGCCGCCCGTCGGTTGCTCGAGGAGGCCGGATTCCGACAGGAGAAGCCCCTGAGGTTTCTCACCGTGGCCGGCGGAGGCCCGCTCATCCGCGAGCTCATGGCCGCCTTCGCCACCGCCGGCATCGCGGTGCGCGAGGAGCCGGTCAATGCCCAGGAGTTCGAGCGGCGTTCGTCGGCCTGCGACGCCGACATCTTCATCTCGGGCTGGATCTGTTCCACCGGGGACGCGGGAGAGCTCTTCGAAGGAAACTTCTACTCGAGAGACTCCCAGGGCCACGCGTGCGGCTACGCCTCCGCCGAAATGGACGCGGCGGTCGAGGAGATCGGAAGGACCCTCGATCCCGCCGCCCGGCGCGACCTCCTCCAGCAGGCGATGAAGCGCCTCGTCGACGACCTCCCCTGGATCCCGCTCATCGTCTCCTACGACCGGCACGCGCTG
>JACRCS010000104.1 GCA_016218905.1 Deltaproteobacteria bacterium | reverse complement strand
CCCGGAGGACCTCCGTCATGGTGGAGAGACCCTCCTGATACCGGTCCTGACCGATGCGGAGCGCTTCCCGGGCCTGCTCGACCGCGGCGGCGGCGACGGCGAGGCGCTCTCGGGCGGTCCAGAAGCGCTGGAGCGCCTGGACGACCTCAACGGAGATCCGGCTCGCCGTCTGCTCGCGCTCGGCCTCGGCGATGCTTGCGGCGGCCCTGGCCTTCTCCAGCCGCGGCCGCCGCCCGGGCTCGAAGAGCTCGACCGAGACGACGGCGCCGAGTGTGTAGTCGGTGCTCTCGATCCCGGGGTCGCGCCCGCTCCCCCCGAAGGTTCCGAAAGTCTCTACCCTGGGGAGGTACGCCGCGGCGGCCCCCCTCACCGCGGCCTGCGCGGAGCGGCGCGCGGAGACGGCGTTCAGGTAGTCGGGGCGGCGCTCGAGAGCCAGACGCAGGAGTTCGTCCTCGGTCCCGGGGTCGAAGCTCCGGTCCGAGAGCTCCCCCGCGAGCCGGTGCGCCGTGACGACCGGCAGACCGAGGGAGGCGTTCAGGGCGGCGAGCCCCATCGCCACCTCTCCGGCCGCCTGGATCCGCTCCTGGCGGAACTCCGCGAGCTGCACCTCGGCCGCGAGGAGGTCCGACCGGACGACGGTGCCCGTCTCGAAGAGGGTCCGGCTGCGGGATGCGTCCGCCTCGGCCGAGCGGATCGCCTCCTCGGCGGCGGCCCGGCGGGCTTGGGCGTAGAGGACACCGTAGTAGGAACGGAGCACCTGAAAGCGGACCTGCTGCTCGGCGAAGCGCCGCTGCTGGTCGGCCTGCTCGGTCCCGAAGCGGGATCGGGTCACGCGGGTCGAGGTCTGGAGCTGATCGAAGAGTGTCCACCGGGCCGTGAGGGCGGTCCGGAAGCTGTTCGCGGGGGCCGGGTCGTTGAGCGCCTCGATGTTCTGGAAGTTTCCCGGCCCGAAGCGGGATTGCTCGAGCGTCGCGCCGAAGACGAAGACCGGATTCGTTCCTCGGGTGAACGTCTCGCTCGCCTGGAGGAGGGGCAGCCTTCCCGCCGTGGCTTCCGCGAGGTCGGCGCGAGCGAGCTCCTGCCCGCCCGTCGCGCTCCGGATGGCGGGGTTCTCGCGCAACGCCAGCGCCACCGCGTCCCTGAGCGTCAGCGCCTCGCCGCCTCCCGCGCCCCAGGCTGCCGCGGAGACGCCCGCGGCCAAGGCGGTCAGCGCAAAGACTCGACCCTTCATCTCCTCACCTCCCATCGCGGCTTCATGTCGGTCGGTTGGATGCAGCGACGCTCCGGAAAGATACCTCTCAATCGTGAGATGAATAGATGGTCCAAAAGCACGCATTAAATCGTACAATCTACCTGCCGGAGCCCCGAAACGCGGCCCGTCACAGGAGCATCCAAGTGGCTGACGCTCCCACGCGCCGCCGGCGCCCACCTTGCCGTTGCAGCGCGCAGCCCGAAAGGAGACACTCGTGACCGTCAATGATTCGGTACGCCTGGCCGCCGGAACGTTCGTCCTTCTGTCCCTGGCCCTCGGCTACGCCGTGAGCCCGTACTGGTACCTCTTCACGGCGTTCGTGGGCCTGAACTTGCTCCAGTCCGCTTTCTCGAAGTGGTGCCCGCTGATCTCGATCCTTCGGCGGCTGGGCGTTTCGGATCCGGAATTCGCGGCGCGGGGCAGGTGAGGCGGTTCGCGCCCGCGCTTCACTGCATGAGGGAGGTCAAACGATGAGACTCTGCTTTCCCGTGGAGAAGAACGAAGGACTCGAGAGCCGCGTCTTCGGCCACTTCGGTTCGGCTCCGGCTTTTATCGTGGTGGAGACGCAGACGGGTGCCGTCGCGGAGGTGATCAATCGGGACCACCACCACGCCCACGGCGCCTGCAGCCCGTTGCGGGCGCTCGACGGCCAGGAGGTGGACGCGGTCGTGGTGGGAGGGATCGGCGGCGGCGCCTGGATGGGGCTGAAGAGGGCGGGGATCGAGGTGCTGGAGGCAGGAGCCGAGACACTCCGGGAGAACGTGGCCCTCCACGAGAGGGGCGCGCTCTCGCCGTGGAATCCGGACCGAAGCTGCGCCGGACACGGCCACGGGCACGGCGGCAGCCACGGGCACGGCTGCAGGGGGTGAGCAGGGCGCCTCGGTCGGGCGCCCGCTAGAACTTCTCCTCGACCCTCCGCCAGGCCTCGTACTCGTAGAGCCACTCGTCCTTGCGGCTCTCGACGAGGCCTTTCATCCGGCCGGCCCATTCTCCCAGCCACTCCTCGGCTTCCGGGTACCCGGCCCGCTTCCCGACGGCCTCGACGAGGGTCCTGCCGAGCTCCCGCGCCGCCGCCCGGATCTCCTCGGGCAGGGGACCGCCGCGGAGCGCCCCCGTCGTCGCCCACACGGACCCCACCGGGATGACGCCTGTGGAGAGGAGGAAACGGTTCAGGATCTCGGCCACGCCCTCCTCCCCTCCCCCTCCGGCGGTGACGACGCTCGCACCGTACTTCCCGCGGAAGGCCATGCAGTGGATCACGCCGCAGCAGCGGTCCATGAAGGCCTTCATCTGCGCGCTCACGTTGAAGATGTAGTTGGGGCTCGCGAGCACGAGGACGTTGGCCTCGAGGATCTTGGACCGGATCGCCGCGAAATCGTCGTTCTGGGCGCACGTTCCGGTCTTGTGGCACGTGTCGCACGCCATGCAGGGGAGCACGTTCGTGCCCGTGAGCTGGACCACCTCGGAAAGGGCGCCCCCCTGCCCCGCCCCCTCCAGCACGAAATCCAAGAGCTGCCCGGTGCTGCCCGTCCGGCCGTGGGGGCTACCCAGGAGTGCGAGAATCTTCATGGTTCGACCTCCCTCCGAAGGACGGGCGAAGGTTGAGAGCCAGGTTGAGGTTGAGGTTGAGGTTGAGGACCCGGGCCTTCTCCCCTCGTAGCCGCGGCCTTGGCCTTGGTCTTAACCTCAACCTCAACCTTAGCCTTAACCTTAGCCTTTGCCTCACCCCTCGTGCACCGACCCGGAGCGCGCCGCCTTCTTCCGGCCATGGAGCTTCTTCGCCTCGAGTCGTCGCTCCCGCGAGGCCCGGGTCGGCGCCGTGGCGATCCGTCGCTTCCGTTTGCGCCGCAGGCGTTCGAGCTTCGCCTCGAGGCGTCCCAGCGCGGCCTGGCGGTTGAGGAGCTGCGAGCGCTCCTCCGTCGCCGTGACCGTGATCCCGGTGGGAAGGTGCCGGATCCGGACCGCGGTCTCGCGCTTGTTCTTGTGCTGCCCTCCGGGGCCGGAGCTCTTGAAGAAGGTGATCTCCAGGTCGCCCTCTCGCAGCACGACCTCCTCTTCGCCCGGCGCGTTCACGCCGTTGCCCTTCCGAAGCGGAGGCGACGGCCCAGGCGCCCCCCGTACCAGAGCGCGAAGAAGTACGCGACGAGGCGGTAGCACTGCGCGAACCAGACGGCCCACGCCGGATAGGAGATCAGCGCTCCGTCGAAGAGCTGGGCGGCCAGCGGTACGGACGCCATGCTGGAGCGGCGCAGGATCACGGCCATTAGGATCAGCCACCACGTGAAGAAGCACGCGAGGAAGAGGCGCTTCCGGCAGAAGAGACCGACCACGGAGCCGAGGACCAGCAGCCCGACGAGCGGCGGGATCGAGTGGAGCACCATGGGGAAGAGGTCGAGCTGGTAGTAGAGGACCAGGAAGGCGACCGAGAGGAGGGCCAACAGGCGGCCCGCCTTTCGCATCGCGGGGTATGACACGGCGGCGTGCGCCGCTTCCGGCTGCTTCTCGCTTTCGAGCGGTTCGGACATGGGGGCTCCGTACTCGGGCGGTTCGGGGAGAGAGAGGATAGCAGGCGCACCGGACGGTGCCAATCCGTCGCGAGCTCTCCGGTCAAGCAACCCCTAACCCCTAACCCCTGCCCCTCAGACTTTGATCACGTCTTCCGCGTCGAAGTTCCGGGCGCGGACGTCGCCCGAATCCTCGTGGCTGCGGATCCATCCCCGCACCCGCTCGCGGCCGTACTGGTCTTCCCAGGCGGCGACTATGTCCGCCACCGGGATGTCGGCGTAGGTGCCCTGAAACGCCAGGTAGTCCATGAACCGTTGGTCGTCCGCCGTGTAGGGCTGGAAGATCGAGTCGTTTCGCCCGTCGAAGTCCAGGGGTACGACACGGTGCCGCTCGCAGAGCTCGCGGTTGAAGGCGGGCGTCGCCTTCACCCACCTCCCCTCCAGGTAGAGCTCCGTGAACCCGTGGTACGTGAAGACGTCCGAACCCAGGAACTCCAGAAGCTGCCGCGTCGCCAGGTGGTTTCGGACCATGGCGAAGCCTGCCCGGGAGGGGATCCCGCAGGCGCGGGCGAGCGCGCAGAGTAGCGAGACTTTGGGAATGCAGAAGCCCCGCTTGCCCCGCAGGATGTTGCTCGCGCGGTAGTGCTCCGGCTTGTAGAAGGGGTGATACGGGTCGTACCAGATGCCGTCCCGGACGGCGTAGTAGAGCCTGACCGCCCGCTCGACCGGGTCCGCGGCGTCGCCGGCGACCTCCCGGGCGTGGGCGACGATCTCCGGATGGTCGCTGTCGATGATCGGTGTGGGGCGAAGGTACTGCGGGTCGGGCGCTTCCATCGGCTCTCCTCCAGAATTCGGAATTCGGAATTCGGAATTCGGAATTCGGAATTCGGAATGAGCTTACGCGATCTCATCCGGGCCCGGCAATGCCGCGAGCGACCGAGGGCCTAGCGGATCCGGGTGGCGAGCACGAGCCGATCGCTGTGGAAGGGCGGCGCGAAGAGACCGGGGCGCTCCTCGACCGCGAAGCCGACGGTCTGTAGCGTCTTCCGGATAGCGGGGAGGGGGAAGGTCAGGTAGTACATCACGAAAGGGGGGCGCCAGAGGGCGTTTCGCACGTGCATGGCGGCGTTGAAGGCCCGCGCGAAGAGCCAGCGCCGGGAGAGCATCGGCGGGACGGCGGAGGTGACGAAGGCGAAGCGGCCGCCGATCTTCAGGACGCGCCGGACGGCGTCCAGAAAGGCGCGTTCTTCCTTCCGGGGGAAGTGTCCCAGCGCGCCGAAGCAGGTCGCGGCGTCGAAAACGTCCTCGAACGGCATGGCCATGACCGCGCCGCGGACGAGCTCGATCTCCGCCGTCCCGGGCGCACCGGCGAGACGCCGTCGAGCCTCGGCGAGCATGCCGGCGCTCGCGTCGATCCCCCACACCGACCTCCGGCAGAGCGGCCTGAGGAAGCTCACGCCGACGCCCGTGCCGCAACAGATGTCCAGGGCGTGCTCCAGGGAACCCGGCGGGCCGAGCGCCGCCGCCACCGCCGAGACGACGTGATCGGGAGTGCGAAAGGGCGTGTACTCGAACTTCGGCGCGAGCAGGTCGTATCCCCGCTCCGTGGAAGAGAGCGCCTGTCGCGCGAGCTCGAAGAAGGTCGGTCCTTTCGGGTGGAACATCGGTGATCGGTTCCTCGGTTATCGGTTATCGTTATCAGTCGTCAGTGACCAGTCTTTCAGAGTCGGCCGTCAGCAGCCCCCCGCATCGATACCGCTTCGGTATAGGGTAGCTCTTCGCTCGGGACTCGAAACCCGAAACTCGAAACTGGGCGCGGTTACTGAACCCAAGGGTTTACGGGGCGGGACGCCGGAGCGTCCCACTCCAACTTCCTGCGGAGGGCGACTAAGAAAAACTTAGCGGGTGCCGATCTTTGAGGCCATGAATCCGGCACCGACGCTAAATCGCGCGACCGTGGAACTCGTGCGCCGCGAGGGCGCCGAGCTGGAGTTCGCCCCGGGCGAGGTCCTCCTCTCGCGCGACCGGCCCGCCCGCTTCTTCATCGTTCTCTCCGGGGAAGTCGAGATCCGTCTCGAGGGCAGCGAACACCTCAGCCTGGTGATCGAGAAGCTGGGACCGGGAGGGACGCTGGGAGAACGGGCGATCCTCGGAGGCCGTTCGGCGCCGACGGTCGCCGCCGCGGTCGGCAGCGTCCGCGTCCTCACTTTCCCGCCACAGTGGCTCCTGGAGAGCACCGAGAGGCTTCCTGCCCTGCGGACCCACGTCCTCGCCTCCCTGGCCCACCGGTACCACGGCGCGCACGTCCTCGCCTGGGAGCTCTACCGGAAGGGGAAGGCGGCCGAGCGGATCGCCAGATCCGGCGTGCAGTCCGGCGTCCTGATCACCCGATCCGCCGCCATGAAAGAAGTCGACCGGAAGATCGCGGCCGTGCGGGGCGAGTTCGTTCCGCTGCTCATCATGGGCGAGCGCGGCACCGGAAAGACCTTCGTGGCCACCAAGGTCTACGAGGCCGCCTGCGAGAGCGACAGCCCCTTCATCGCCATCGACAGCCGGCAGCTCGACGGCGAGTCCGGCACTCGGCTCCTCTTCGGGGGCCCCGCCTTCGAGCCGCACCCCACCGCCACGACCGAGTACGGCGCGATCCACCTCGCGCACGGCGGCGTCCTCGTCCTGCGCCACATCGAAAGCCTGCCGCCCGCCTGCCAGACCGTTCTGCTCGAATACCTCCAGGCCGCGGCGGCCGGAGGCGAAGGCTACTTCCCGAGGACGAGAGTCCTCTGCACCTCGAGGCAGAACCTCTCGGCGCTCTCCGACAACGGACGGTTCCACACGGGGCTGGCCGCGGTCCTGCTGCGCCACGTGATCCGGGTGCCGAACATGGAGGAGCGGCGCCGCGACATCCCGGACCTGACGCAGGAATTTCTGCAGGAGCGCCAGGACGGGAGCACCATCGCCAAGGACGCCGCAGCGGTCCTGTACTCGCGCGAGTACCCCGCCTACCACGCGGGCGAGCTGAAGGGCGTCGTCAGCTTCGCGGCAGTGATGGCGAAGGGCGAGCCGATCCGCGCCCAGCACGTGATCGGCGAACGCCGAGTCTACGCCCTGGACGTCGATCCGGCGCGCACCTCGGGGGTCTTGCGCTGGCTGACCATGGGAGCCGGCGTCGACGTCCTGCGGGGCTTCGCCACCCTCTTCTTCGCCGGCGTCATCCTCGCCACCCTCCTCGCGCCCGAAGCCGAGATCGGCCGGGCGGCGAACGGCCTCGTCTGGGGCTTGTGGGAGCCGCTCCTCATCGTCTCCTTCCTCTGCCTCGGCCGACTCTGGTGCGCGGTCTGCCCGCTGGCGGTTCCGGGCCTCGCGTTACAGAAGCACCTGGGGCTGCGCCTGAAGGTCCCGGCCTTCCTGCGCGAACGGGAACCCTACCTCGCGGCCCTGGGGATCGTGCTCATCTGCCTCTCCGGACACGCCTTCGAGATGAAGGTCAACCCCGTCCGAACCGGCCTTCTCCTGCTGACCCTGGCCGGCCTCGCCAGCGTCTCCTCGCTCGCCTTCGAGCGCCACGGCTGGTGCCAACACCTCTGTCCCATGGGGGCCCTGGCCGGGAGTTTCGCCAACCTCTCGTCCATCCGTGTCTGGGCGAACCCATGGCTCTGCATGAACCGGTGCGCGGCGGCGTACTGCCTCAACGGCAGGGACGGCCGGGAAGGGTGCCCGACCTTCCACCGGCCCAACCAGCTCACGACGCTGAGCCAATGCAAGCTCTGCATGAACTGCCTCAAGGTCTGCCCCGACCAGGCGGTCAGCCTGCAGCTCGATCTTCCGCTCGTCCGGCTGTGGACCTCCGGAAGCCTCGACAGTCGTCTGGTGCCGGCCCTCCTGTCGCTCGTGGCCCTTTCGCTCTTCATGGTCGCTTCCGACCTCTTTCCCGCGACCCGCACTCCGTTGGGCCTCGTCCTCACCGCGCTCGCGGCCGCGACCCTCGGGCTCGCCCTCACCCAGGTAGTGAACCGGACGTTCCGCCGGGAAGCCGCTACAGACTCGTCGCTCCCCGCCAGGATCGCGGGAGCGCTCCTCGTGCTCTCCTGGGGCGCCCTCGTGGCCGACCAGCTCCAACACCTCCCGTGGCTGGAAGTGGTCCGGATCTGCGTGGCCGACCGCACGGCCTCCGGGATCCTGCCGCTCTCCGGAACCCACGGCGTGAGCGCCGTCTTCCTGCTTCAAGTCTCGGTCCTGCTCGTCGGTACGTCCCTGAGCGCCTGGATACTGCGAAAGTCCCGGGCCCGCCTGAGGACCCTCGGAGGCACCAGCGCCTCCTGGAAGTGGGCCGCGCTCTGGGCCCTCCTCTCCCTGCACCTCGCCGCGTCGATCGGGCTGGCCGTCTACCGGATCCTGTGAAAGGCAGCGGTTAGCGGTTGGGCATCTTCAGGGTCTGCACGGCCGTGGACAGCGACCGCTTTTTGGAGTACTTCGTCAGCGTCATGCGAACCCTGGGGGAGTGAAGCCCACGCCATGGATGCTCGGTTCGACGCCCACCCCCTGGCGGAGGTCTTCCGCCGGCTCACCCCGGACCAGGTCCTCGACGCCGTCGAGGTGCGAGGAGTCCGCTGCACCGGCCGTTTCCTCGCGCTCAATTCCTACGAGAACCGGGTCTACCAGTTCGAGATGGAGCAGGGCTCGCCCCTCGTCGGCAAGTTCTACCGGCCGGGCCGCTGGTCGCGGGAGGCGATCCTCGAAGAGCACTCGTTTCTCGCCGAGCTCTCCGAAGCGGAGATCCCGGTGACGCCTCCGCTCGACATGGGCGGAGGAGAGACTCTCGGCGAAGTCCAGGGGATCTATTACGCGCTCTTTCCCCACGTGCGCGGCCGGGTGCCCCAGGAGCTCTCGGCGGAGGAGACGGCGGTCCTCGGGCGCTACCTGGCGCGGATCCACAACGTCGGCGCGTCGGGCGACGCCCCTCACCGGCTGCGCCTCACTCCCGAGACGTACGGCCGCAAGAACCTCGACCTCCTCCTGGCGCAGAACGCCCTGCCCGCCGAGGTCCGCGACAACTACGCGTTCACCGTGGAGGCCCTGCTCCAGCGGATCGAGCCGTTCTTCCGCGACGTCCCGGCCCACCGGATCCACGGCGACTGCCACTTGGGGAACCTCATCTGGACGGGGGAGGGCCCGACCTTCCTCGATTTCGACGACGTGCTCGTCGGCCCAGCGGTCCAGGACGTCTGGATGCTCGTCCCGAGCTTCGACGCGGAGGGCGCCCGCCAGAGGGAGCTCCTCCTGGAGGCGTACGGGGAGTTCCGCGACTTCGATCCCTGCTGGCTGCGCCTCGTGGAGCCCCTTCGGGCCCTGCGGTTCATCCACTACTCCTCCTGGATCGCCCGGCGCTTCAGCGATCCCCTCTTCCAGCGGACCTTTCCCTACTTCGGGAGCGTGCAGTACTGGGAGCGGGAGGTACTGGACCTGCGCGAGCAGATCGCCCGCATCGACCAGCTCTACGACTAGCCAGATCGGCCTCTCAGCACCTGTGGGAGCGGCCTCCTCGGTTCTGCCCCCGTCGGCCTGCGGCCGAGATCGTGGTCTGGAGACCACTCCCACAGGAACTCCGGCCACCGGCTCGTTCTTCCCTCGACTGTGGGAGCGGCCTCCAGGCCGCGATCGGTTCCGCCCCGGTCGCCCTGCCGCCGAGATCGTGGTCTGGAGACCACTCCCACGGGAACTCCGGCCACCGGCTCGTTCTTCCCTCGACTGTGGGAGCGGCCTCCTGGCCGCGATCGGTTCTGCCCCGGTCGCCCTGCGGCCGAGATCGTGGTCTGGAGACCACTCCCACAGGAACTCCGGCCACCGGCTCGTTCTTCCCTCGACTGTGGGAGCGGCCTCCAGGCCGCGATATTCGGGCGCCAGCCCGAGACGGGCCTTCCGCCCGAATCGCGGGCAGGAGCCCGCTCCCGCAGAGAGAGTCGTGCTCGGAGCGCGCGGGGTCAGCGGGCGTCGTGGGCGGCTCTCGCCTCTTCCCGGTCGAGGTCTACGGCGTGGCTCTCGAAGCCACCCGCGCCGCGCTCCTGGCCGTCGGCTCCGACGAAGCGGTCGCCCAGGTCGACGTCGCCCACGACCCGCAGGCTCGGCCCGCCGCGCTCACTCACGGCGTCCCCGGCCGGGAAGCTCACGCCACCCAGGTTCTCCTTCTCGCCCCCGCACGCCGAGGCCGCCGGAGCGACGAAGCCCGCCAGTGCCGCCGAAACCGCCAACGCCGTAAGAATCCTCATGGACCACCTCCGGGTAAGGCACGGCGCCATTGCCGTACACTACTCCAGAAGATTGGGATGGCGCCGGGACCGGGCAAGGCGCTTGTGGGTACATCGTCGCGACTACTCGGATACGCCCCCCGGGGCGTGGGTTCCGGCCGAAAAGGGAGCGGCGGGCCACCCAGTGGGGCAACCCGCCGCTCCCTTCCTCCGGACGGTGCTTCGTTCCTCCGAAGCCGGCCTCCTCCGAGTTCGCCGGAAGCTACTCCGCTTCGACGGGCTTGGCGAAGACGCCGCGGACCATGCCGACCAGCATCAGGGCCGCGGGGACGACCTGGGCGGCGACGATCATGGCGCAGAGACCGAGGAAGGCCCAAACGAGGACTCCGCTGTGATCGGCGCGGGCTCCGTCGACCGCGAGAGCCGGAGCGGCGGTGAGGGCCAGGGCGAGTGTCGTGAGAGCGGTGCGGATCGTCTTCATGGCAGCCTCCTTGAGTCGTCTTGCTCCTCGAAAGCCCCCCTTTCGCCCTCTGCTCTTGCACTGCTCGTGCCAAACCTCACGAGCGCGCCAAAGACCGCCGAATCGGGCAGTTTCAGCCAGAGAGGAGGGCCGGCCCAGCCGCCGTGTATAGCGTTCTCATACAGACCGAGGGCGGCCACGCGACCTTCCGGCGGG
>JACRCS010000984.1 GCA_016218905.1 Deltaproteobacteria bacterium | reverse complement strand
CGGTCGCGGCCGGAAACGTGAAGTGGCGCGTCACGCGCGAGACGGTCCGCCCCTGGTGGTGGTCCTTCTGGGGATGGGGCTCGCCGGCCAAGGCCCAGACCGTGGCGACCGGCGCGACGAGTCTCGGAGCCGACGGCACGTTCACGGTTGCGTTCACCCCGGAGGCCGGCGAGGCGGCAGGAAAGGACAAAGAGCTCACGTGGCGGTACGTCGTCAGCGCCGACGTCGTCGACGAAGGGGGCGAGACACGAAGCGCGACCCGTTCCGTGCGCCTCGGGTTCGTCACCGTCGAAGCGCGTGTCGGTTTCGCCACCGGCTTCGCGCGAGAGAAGGAAGCCGCCTCGGCGACCATCACGAGGTCGAGCCTCGACGGCGCGCCCCGCGCCGGCAAGGGGTCCTGGCGGCTCATCCGGCTCGTCCCACCGGCGACGACCCCGCTTCCGGCCGATCTGCCGCGCCGGGGCGCCCCGGCCGACGGAGCGGAGAACGCTACGGAGGGGGCTCCGTACGTGACCCCGGGAGACGGCCTGCGCCCCCGCTGGGAGACCTCGTTCAACCTGGAAGGCGTCCTTCGCGATTTCCCCGACGGCGCCGAGGAGTCCCGTGGCGAAGCCGTTCACGGAGCGGACGGGCAGGCGAAACTCGACTTCGGACAGCTCGACGCCGGCGCGTGGCGGATCCGTTACGTCACCGTCGACGACTTCGGGGCGAAGTACGAGACCTTCCGGGACTTTCTCGTGGCGGGAGGGAAGGAAGCGCCCGCTGTCCCGCTCGCGCTCGTCGGGGAGTCGGGCTCCGTTCGCGTGGGTGAGACGGCTCGCCTCCTGGCGACCTCCGGCCTCCCGGGCCAGCCGATGCTCCTCGAGAGATTCCGGGCCGGAAGGCTCCTCTCGCGCACCGTCCTGAAGTCGGGGGAAGGGAAGACGGTCGTCGAGATTCCCGTGACGGAGGAAGACCGCGGCGGCTTTGGCCTCACGCTCTCGGCCCTCAGGGATCACCAGTGGATGAGCCAGTCGGCGGCGGTCTTCGTCCCGTGGGACGATCGCGAGCTGAAGCTGGAGTTCGCGACATTCCGCGAAAAGGTTCGCCCCGGGACGCGCGAGACGTGGCGCGTCACGGTGAAGTCCCCTTCCGGAATGCCGGTCGAAGCCGGCGCGGCCGAGCTCCTCGGCTACATGTACGACCGGAGCCTCGACATATTCGCGCCGCATCACCCTCCCTCGATCCTCGGGCTCTACCCGTCCCGCGCCGGAACGGCCTGGACCCGCGCGACGCTCGGCTCGGCCCAGGCTCAGTGGGTCGTCGGGACCTTCGCGTCGACTCCCTCGGCACCCTCCCTGTCTCCTGATCGCCTTAAGGAGCTCGACCGGTACGGCATCGGCGGCCCGGGAGCTCGGGGGCGTCGCCTTTCCATGCGTGGAGGAGTAGGTGCGGGAATGGTGGTCGCCGAGAGCATGGCCTTGGACGCGGCGATGCCGCCTCCCGCCCCTGCGTCGGCCCCGGCCCCGCAGGTGAAGATGGCCGCGAAGGAAAACCGGCAGGATCAGAACGAGGACGAGAAGAAGGAAACGGACGGCGCCGCACCGGCCGCGGCCGAGGCCCCCGCCCTCCGAAGCAACTTCGCCGAGACGGCGTTCTGGACCCCGCAGCTCCTGACCGGGGCCGACGGCTCCGCGTCGATCGAGTTCACGGTGCCCGACTCCGTCACCTCCTGGAACGTCTGGCTGCACGCCGTGACGAAGGACCTGCGCGGCGGCTCGCTGAAGAGGGAAACGAAGAGCGTCAAGGAGCTGATGGTCCGTCCCTATGTCCCGAGGTTCCTGCGCGAAGGGGACCGGGCCGAGCTGAAGGTCGTCGTCAACAACGCGTCGGAAGCGACGCTTTCGGGGAGCCTGGCATTCCAGATCCTCGACCCGGAGACGAACGAGGATCTCTCTGCACGGTTTGGCCTCGCGGCGAACGACACGAGCCGGGCCATTACGGTTCCGGCGGGCGGCGGCACGAACGAGACGTTCTTCCTCACGGCCCCTCCGGGAGTAAGGACGGTCGCCTTCAAGGTGACGGCGACCTCGGGGAGCCTCTCCGACGGCGAGCTGCGGCCGCTGCCGGTCCTGCCGAGCCGGATGCACCTCGTCCAGTCGCGCTTCGTCACGCTGCGCGAAGGGCAGAGGAAGGAGCTGCGGTTCGAGGACCTCGCGAAAGGCGGTGATTCGACGCTCATCAACGAGCAAATGGTTGTCACGGTCGACGCGCAGCTCTTCTACGCCGTCCTCGAGGCGCTGCCGTACCTCGTCAACTACCCGTACGAGTGCACCGAGCAGACGCTGAACCGCTTCGTCTCGACCGGGATCGTCTCGTCGATGTTCGAGAAGTACCCGTCGGTCGCCGCGATGGCGAAGGAGTTCTCGAAGAGGGACGTGAGGCTCGAGACCTGGGACGCCGCTGACCCGAACCGGAAGATGACGCTCGAGGAGAGCCCGTGGCTCGTCGACGCCCGCGGCGGGAAGGACGCGGGCGAAGGGCTCGCGAAGGTGCTCGACCCGCGCGTCGCCAAGGCCGAGCGCGAGGCCGCGATCGCCAAGCTCCGGAAGGCGCAGACGTCCCTCGGCGGATTCCCCTGGTGGCCGGGAGGCCCGCCGTCGCCCTACATGACGGTCTACATCCTTCACGGCCTGGCGAAGGCGTCGGAGTTCGGCGTCGAGGTGCCGAAGGACATGGTGACGCGTGGCTGGAGCTACGTCGCGAAGCACTACCGCGACGACCTTCGCGACCTGATGAAGAAGG
>JACRCS010000983.1 GCA_016218905.1 Deltaproteobacteria bacterium | reverse complement strand
GACCGGTCTTCCATCGTCATTCCGGCACGGATGGCCGGAATCCAGGGCGCCACGGAGGCCCCTCCTGGGCAACTGGACCCCGGCAATCCGTGCCGGGGTGACGGAGGAGAGGGCGGAGTCACTTCCTGCCAACCGTCCGCGCAGCGGCGTACCGAGGCTGACAACCGACAACTGACAACTGCTAACAATGACCGACTCCGTCGGTTTCTGGAGAGCGCGATGAACAAACCGGAGTGGATCGTCGAGGGCCGGGTCTGGAGGGTGGGGGACAACGTCAACACCGAGTCGATCACGTCGAGCCATTGGCTCCACGCGGGGATCGACCTCCTGATGGAGCACATCGGCGAGCTTCTGATCCCGGAGTTTCCGAAGGACGCGAAGCCGGGAGACGTCTGGGTCGGGGGTACGAATCTCGGCTGCTCGTCTTCCCGTAACGCGCCCCTCTATCTCAAGAAGAAGGGGATCGGGGCCGTCGTCTGCGGCAGCGCGGCCCGGATCTTCTATCGGAACGCCCTGAACTCCGGGCTGCCCATCTTCGAGATCGGCTCTCAAGTGGAGAAGATCCGCATGGGCGACCGCTTGAAGGTGGACGTGCGGGAGGCGGCCATCGAGAACCTCACGACGGGTGAGAAGTTCCAGGCGAAGCCCTTCCCGCGGTTCGTGATGGACCTCCTGGAGGCCGGCGGGATCAACTCCTACATCCTTCAACACAAGAGCGAGTACGCGCTGCTCAAGTAGTAGGCCGTCCCGAAGGACGGCCTGCGGCGCGCCCCAGGGATGGGGCGCCGAATCGCGCAGGTTGAAGACCGCAGCGATTCGGGCGGGTTCGAAGGGGCCGCCCCCGAGGACCCGCTGCTGAAGAATCCACGGAGGGAGTCTTTCAGCATCCGGACAGGTGACGAGATGACGCAGTCGAACGGGAAGTTGGAGCGGGTGGTGGAACTGCTCGGTCGAGAGGGCCTGAACGGGCTCGTCGTGTACTCCGAGGGCATCTGCAGCATCCTCTCCCCCAGCTACCTCCACTACTTCTCGGAGGTGCGGCCGCTGGGGCCGAGGAGCGCGGCGGTCGTCTCCGGGTCCGGGAGGGTCGCCCTCCTCGTGGAGCCCGCCTGGGACGCGGCCCGGGTGGCGGAGAAGAGCTGGATCTCGGACGTCCGCGGCACGCGGGACTTCGCGGCGGATCTGCCTGGACTCCTGCGCGAGCTCGGCGTCAGCGGCCCCGTGGGCCTCGCCGGTTCGAAGGAGATCACGGAGCCCCTGTACGCGGCGGCCTCCAGCGCCGCCGAGCTCCGGCCCGCGGACGGGCTCATCGAGGAGCTCGCGCGGGAGAAGAGCGCGAAGGAGCTGGAGGTCATCCACGAGGCCGCCCGCATCGCGGACGTGGGGTTCCAGGCGTTCTACGACGCTGCGCGACCGGGCCTTCGGGAGTACGAGCTCGTCGCGGAGATGGAGGCCGCCATGCGGGCCGCCGGCGCGGACGACGACTTCATCCTGCTGAGCTCCGGCCCACACAACGACGAGATGCACGAGCCCACGGACCGCAGGCTCCGGAAGGGCGACGTCCTCATCGGCGAGATCACGCCGGTGAAGGAGGGGCAGTTCATGCAGTGGTGTCGCACGGTGGTGCTTGGGACGCCGCCCCCCGTCATGTACGAGAAGTACGACCTCCTCCTGCGCGCCCTCGACGCCTCCCTCCAGGAGGTTCGCGCCGGCGCCGAGGCTTCGGGCCTCGCCAAGGCCATGAACCGGGTGCTCTCCGACGCCGGGTACGCGAAGTACTGCTACCCGCCGTACATGCGGGCCCGGGGGCACGGCTTCGGCGTCGGCTCCATCGCGCCCGGGGGCGTCGTGGACGAGGACACGAAGACGAAACTCGCGTTGAACCAGGCCGTGGTGGTGCACCCGAACCAGTACATCCCCGAGACGGGCTACCTCGCGTGCGGAGAGACGTACCTCGTCGGCGAGACGGGGCCGGTGCGGCTCTCCCGGACCGAGACGAAACTGCACGTGAAAGAGGTGGGAGGGACACTGGGATGAAGACACAGCAGCCCGTCCTGCGAAACGGCCGCAACGTCTGGGACCCGGTCAACATGCCGGCCTCGGAGTTCGAGGCCCGCGCCGGCCGCATCCGGGAGGAGATGAGGAAGTCGGGGCTCGACGTGCTCCTCCTCTACGGCAGGGCGTTCGACGAGTACGCCGACCCCTGCTACGTGAGCAACTTCCTGATCCGGCTCGCGCGGGGGATCCTGGCGGTCGTCCCGGCGCAGGGGAGCCCGGCCGTCTTCTTCGAGGGCGCCTCCCGGGGCCTGCCCTCGCTCCAGGCCTTCACGGCGGTGAAGGAGCTGAAGGCGGCGGGCAACATCCCGAAGGAAGTTGCGGCGTACCTGAGGGAGAAGGGCCTCGTCCCCTCGCGGGTCGGCCTCGGCCGGCTCGCGGAGCTCATGCCCCAGGTGGAGTTCAGGGCGCTCAAGGAGGCGTTCTCGGAGTGCACGCTCGTGGACGCGTCCCGGCTCGTGCCGGAGCTTCGGATGCGGAAGTCCGAGCGGGAGGCCGACCAGCTGCGGCGCAGCGGCCGGGTGCTCCGGAGGGCGTTCCGAGCCGTCGGGGCGATGCGCTTCCCGGAGCTCACCGAGGCCGCCGTCGACGCCGCGGTCCGGAAGGAGGCGCGGCTGGAGGGGGCGGGGGACTTCCGGATGCTCGTGGCCCGGCCGGGCGGGAGCTTTCGCCCGACGGAGGAGCGCCCCATCGACGCCGGCAGCACCGTCATCGTCCACGCGGCCCTGGAGCTCGAGCGTTACTGGGCGGAAGCGGCGCGGACCTTCGTCGCCGGGGAGGGCGTTCTTTCCGAAGTCCCCGCCGGGAAGCGGGCGTTCTTCGCGCGAGCCGTCGACGCCGTCCGGCCCGGGAGAGACGTCGCCGAGGTCCGCCGGGAGGTGCTGGAGGCGGTGCGCCGGTGGGGCGCAGAACCGCTCACCGAGTACCCGCTGGGCAACGGCGTGGGGCTCTCGCCGGAGGAGGCCCCGTGGCTCGAGGAAGGAGCCGAGGGGCGGCTGGAGGAGGGGATGTCGCTCGCGCTTCGCCTGGGAGCCCGAGACCCCGCCCAAGGGACCGTGCTCTGGGGCGGGACCCTGCTCGTCGCGAAGGACGGCGCGGAGCTCATCACCGAGTGATCCGACGGCGCTGCGAAGGAGAAGCTCTCTCTCCTGTGGGAGCGGCCTCCGGGCCGCGATGGGGAGGTCCCTGCCTTCTGTGGGAGCGGCCTCCAGGCCGCGATGGGGTAGGGAGGTCCCTGCCTTCTGTGGGAGCGGCTTCCAAGCCGCGATGCCCCCGGATCGGCCTTGCGGCCGAGATCGTGGTCTGGAGACCACTCCCACAGGGGGTAAGGTCTGGAGACCACTTCCACAGTGGGGGAAGCCCGCGTGGGGCGTCGGCGGCGAGGGGGCTAAGCTTCTGTGGGAGCGGCCTCCAGGCCGCGATGGGGCAGGGAGGTCCCTGCCCTCTGTGGGAGCGGCTTCCAAGCCGCGATGCCCCCGGGTCGGCCGTGCGGCCGAGATAGTGGTCTGGAGACCACTCCCACAGGGGGTAAGGTCTGGGGACCACTTCCACCCTGGGGGAAGGCCGGGTGGGG
>JACRCS010000103.1 GCA_016218905.1 Deltaproteobacteria bacterium | reverse complement strand
CTGGATAGAGACATCGCTTACGTCCACTTATTGGCCTTCGGCGCGGACACCACCCAGGACTTGCGCCGCGCCTTGCGGGAGCTTCTGGCCCACGACCCGCACGGATTGATCCTGGACTTGAGAGGCAACGGTGGGGGTCTGCTCGACTCGGCCCTGGAGGTCCACGAGGCGGCCGAGATCCCGGTCCCCCCCCGAATCGAAGAGCTGGCCGAGGACCTGGAGCGGCTCGGTCCGACGTACGTGAAGCTGGGGCAGTTCCTCTCCACGCGCTCGGACTTCCTTCCCCCGGCCTACATGGACGTCCTCTCGCGGCTCCAGGACCGGGCCGAGGAGTTTCCCTACGAGCGGGTAGAGGAGATCGTCGCGGGAGAGCTCGGCGTGCGCGTCTCCAAGGCCTTCTCGCGCTTCGAGCAGAAGCCCTACGCCGCGGCCTCCCTCTCCCAGGTCCACCGGGCCGCGCTCCGGGACGGAACGGAGGTCGTGGTCAAGGTCCAGCGACCCGACGTGCGGGGCAGGATGGTCCGGGACCTGGAGGCCTTCGAGGAGGCGGCCTCCTTCCTCGAGAAGCACGTGGCGACCGCGCGGCGCTATCAGCTCCGGGGGACCGTCGCCGCCTTCCGCCGCACGCTGCTCCACGAGCTCGACTTCAAGCTGGAGGCGCAGAACCTCGCCACGATGAGGGAGAACCTCAAGAGCTTCGCGCTGATCTTCGTACCCCGGCCGATCGACGATTACACGACCTCCCGCGTGCTCACGATGGAGTATGTCCGCGGGAAGAAGGTCACGGCCGTGAGCCCGCTGCGGCTCATCGAGCTGGACGGCGGGAGGCTCGCGGTGGAGCTCTTCCGTGCCTACCTGAAGCAGATCCTGGTCGACGGCTTCTACCACGCGGATCCGCACCCCGGGAACATCTTCCTCACCGATGACGGCCGAATCGCCGTCATCGACCTCGGGATGGTGGCGCGGGTGCCGGACGGGCTTCAGGACAACATGCTCCGCCTCCTGCTGGCCATCAGCGAGGGGAAGAGCAGCGAAGGGGTCGAGTACGCGGTCGAGCTTGGCGAGCCCATGGAGGACTTCGACGCCAGGGCCTTCAGCCACGCCGTCTCCGACCTCATCGGGCGCTACCACGACGCGAAGCTCGGCGATATCCAGGTCGGCCGGGTGCTGCTGGAGTTCTTCCGCGTGGCCGCGCAGAGCGGGCTTCGCTTTCCAAGCGAGTTCGCCATGCTCGGAAAGGCGCTGCTCAACCTCGACAACATTGGCCGGAGCCTCGATCCCGAGTTCAACCCCAACGCCGCCGTCCGCGCTTACGCGTCTAGGATCCTCGGGCTCAAGGTCAGGAGGAGCTTCACCCTGCCCGAGTTGTACGAGGTCTTCCTCGACTCCAAGGAGTTCGTGGAGCAGCTGCCGCGGCGCGTGAACAAGATCATGGACCTCCTGGCGGAGAACCAGCTGACGGTTCAGGTGAACGCCATCGACGAGAAGTACCTGATGACCGGGTTCCAGAAAGTCGCCAACCGGCTGACAGTCGGCCTGATCCTCGCCGCGGTGATCGTCGGTGCGGCGCAGATGATGCACGTCAGGACCCACCTGCTCCTCTTCGGCTATCCGGCGATCTCCATCATCTTCTTCGTCCTGGCCGGGCTCGGCGGCCTCTGGCTCGCCTTTGCGATCCTCTTCCACGACGAGCGTATCCGCCAGAAGCCGAAGGTCTGACTCCGCTCGGGAACCCGCTTGTTCCGGCCGGCCGCAGACCGAGACCGGGAACGGCGGGTCCTTCCAGCCGGACGACCCCGGCGTTAAGAAACCTTAAGTCCGAGCGCCCGCTCCCAACAATTCTTTGCTCTTCTGGGGCTCGGCTTAACGGCTAAGGTCCCGAAAAGGGCCTATCCTAAGACCATCGAAAGGCGATGCGCGTCGCCTCTCCGCACTTCGGACCGCAGCGCTTCGCTGCCGAAAGGTGGTGCTTCCATGAACCGAGCTCTATCCCTTCTCGCCATCCTGCTCTTCGGCGCTTCCCTCGCAGACGCCGCCCCGCGCGACGCGGTGCAATCCGAGCTGCTCGGCACCACGGAGCTGAGCCACGGGCGGGACACCGACGTCATCGACGTACGGGGCCCCTGCCCCTCGCCGGGGAACAGACCCGTGCGCGCCATCTTCCTCCAGGTCCGGGACGGCTCCGCGTACGTCGAAAAGGTCGGCTTGCGCTACCAGCGCGGGGAGACGCAGTACATCCCGATCAACCTCCACCTCGAATCGGGGCAGTCCACGTCCCCGATCGATCTCCCCGGAGAGGCCCAATGCGTCGATGAGATCCTCGTCGTCGGCCGGAGCGTCGAAGCCAGGACGACGGTCGAATTCTTCGGCTTTCGCAGCTTTCCTCCGGCCTCGGCGCCAGTCCAGCCCCATGCGACCGTGCTCGCCTCCACGCCGCTCAACTACCGAGACGATATGGACGTGCTGCGCCTGCCGCCTTGCGGAACGCTGGCGAATCCCCCGGTCCGCTCCGTCCAGGTGAGGGTCCGCGGGAACGCGGCCGAGATCGACTACGTGCTACTCGGGTTGGAGAACGGTGAGTCCCAGCGGTTGGACGTCCGCAGCTACTTCGAACCCAATACGGCCTCCCGGGTCCTCGACCTCGCCGGCCAGGTCCGCTGCGTGCAGACGGTCCGGATCGTCGGGCAGACGGCCCGGCGCGACGGCCCCCAAGCGGTGGTGGAGCTGCTCGGGTTCAGTCAGGGGGTGGAACCGGTACCCGGCGGGCGGTACGGCGACGACGGGCGCCGAGGACACGGGCGGGACCGCTACGACGATGACGATGACGACGACGACCACAGGCACGGCGGCCGGCTGTTCCGGGCGGTGGTCCTCGGCGACACGGAGCTCCGTCACCGGGAAGACTCGGACGTCGTCGCCTTCCCGCGGGTCTGTGACCTGCGCTCCGTGCGGGTGGACGTCATGGACAACGCCGCCGAGATCGAGTACCTGGCCCTCACCTTCGCCGGCGGCGAGGTGCAGCGGCTCGGGTTTCACAGCCTCTTCCCGCCCGGAGCGAGCTCCCGCACCATCGACCTCGCGGGCGACGCCCGCTGCGTCCAAGCCTTTCAGGTCGTCGGGCGGACCGTCGAGCGCGGGCCGAGGGCGACCGTGCGCGTCATCGGCTTTCGCGGCACTCCGGGTCCGGCCCTCCAGCCGAAGTTTCTGGGAAAGACGAAGATCTCGTCGAGGAAAGACACGGATCTCGTCCCTGTTGCCCACACCTGCAGGGTACGGGCGGTTCAGCTCGTCGTGAAGGACGCGCGCGTCAAGGTCGACCAGCTTACGATCCTGTTCGCCGACGGACGGAGCCAGCAGATGGCCCTCCACGCGAAGTTCAAGGGTGCCTCTCCCGTCTTCGACCTCGAAGGCAGGGCCCGTTGCGTCACCGGCTTCCGCATCGTTGGGAAGGCCGACGCCGAGTACGGGGGAATCCTCCCGGAGGAGGCGCGCGTCGACCTGATCGGCTTCACGGAGTGAGGCCCGGGACGGGCGGGAGGTACGCCGTGCTGGGCGCCGTCGCGGGAGACGTGATCGGAAGTATCGAACGCGAGGTGGTGAAGCGACTCGACGCCCGCCTCCTCGCCCTCCTGGACCGGTTCAGGAGCCGGTACGGCGGAGGCGAGCTCCACTGAGACCGTCGCCCGACTGCGACGGCGCGCGAGCGGCGCGGGCGTTCGCTTCCCCCTTCTCCGTTCCCCTCCCTGTCTGCAATCCGAGACAGGCCGAGCGCAGTTATCTGTCGCCAGTTCTCAGTTCTCGGTTGTCGGTTGTCGGTTGTCGGTTGTCGGTTGTCGGTTGAAAGACTAATGGCTTCCAAGTGACCAACGAGACCGCGGCTCCGTCTTCTTCTTCGTCATTCCGGCATGGACCCCGTCTCGCGCATCCGTGCGCTTCCGGGTTACCCCCGTCGTAGGGGCGACAGCCGGAATCCAGGGCGCCAGGGAGGCCCCTCCTGGGCGGCTGGACCCCCGCAATCCGTGCCGGGGTGACGGAGGGGGCCGAAGTCATTTCCTGCCAACGCATCGCGGCATACCGAAGCTGACAACTGATAACTCCCGGAGGCACAGCGGTTGCAGCCTCTGGGAGCACTCGGGCCGGACAGCGCGCCCTAAAGCATCGGAGGGGGAAGGGAGAGGGCACAAATGAGAGAAGCCTCGCCGGCCTTCTGGAGATCCAGCCGCAATCCCGAGCCGCCCGGCGTCGGAGCTGCCCTCATCCTCGACGACAAAGGCAGAGTCCAGGCCTACTGTACCGACAGCTCCTGGCCCTTCTCCGAGGCGTGCGTCGGCAAGCCGGCCCGCGCGGTCCAGCCCGAACCGCTGGGTACGCTCCTGGAGCGACTCTGGGTTTCGGCCGCCGAAGGAGAGTGCGGCGGCGCCACCGAGGAGATCATCTTTCGCGCGCCCGACGGCACGAGCCATCACCTCTGCGTGCGGTTCGCTCGGTTGCGACACGGCCCGGACGTCTACGCGGTCGCCGTGAACGCGGTCGCCGTGAAAATCCACCCATGGAGGGCCAGACGATCATGTGGAAGAAGTTGAAGTCTCTCCTCCGAAGGCCGCTCGAACCACTGCTCGGGAGCTCGGAGGAGCCCCCCTCCCGGTGGGAGCGCGCCGAGCGGGCCCTGCGCCGGGCGCAGGCGAACCGTTCCAGGCGGCTGAGGCCGAGCTGAGCTTCCACCTCCGGGCGGGGCGGTAGCGGCTCGGCCGGGGCGAGCCCTCGAGGGCAGCGCAAAACCGCCTCAGAAGAGGCGAAGCGAGGCCGGCCGCCGCCGATCGAGGCGGAGACCGTGCCGTTCCGCCGAGCGCAGCGCCTGCCGCACCTCCTCGTGCGAGACCCGCCGCGCCAGGGCCGGATACTCTCCCGCGCGGTGGCACGGCCGGTACTGGTCCATGACGTTGACGTAGGTGTCGCGGGACACTCCCTCCGCGAGGAAGGTGAAGACCTCCTCGCTGCCGGAGATCCCGTCGGGCATCACGAGGTGCCGCACCAGGAGCCCGCGCCGTGCGAGGCCGTGGTCGTCGACGACGAGGTCTCCCACCTGGCGGTGCATCTCCTTGACCGCGCCGCGGTTGACCTCGACGTAGTTCGCCACCTTCGAGTACTTCCTTCCGAGCGCCGAGTCCCCGTACTTCATATCCGGCATGTAGAGGTCGACCACGCCGTCGAGGAGGGCGAGGCTCTCGAGACTGTCGTACCCGCCGGTGTTGTAGACCAGGGGCAGCCTCAGGCCCCGGCCCGCCGCCACTTCCACGGCGGCGAGGAGCTGGGGGATGACGTGACTCGGCGAGACGAAGTTGACGTTGTGGCAGCCTTGGGCCTGGAGCTCGAGCATCATCGCCGCGAGCTCGGCGGGCCCCACCTCCGTGCCCCCGCCCACGTGGGAGATCTCCCAGTTCTGGCAGAAGACGCAGCCCAGGTTGCAGCCGGAGAAAAAGATCGTCCCCGACCCGCACGATCCCGACAGGCACTCCTCCTCCCCGTGATGCGGCCCGTAGCTCGCGACCACCGCCCGCTCGGCGGACCGGCAGGCGCCCCTCTCCCCCGCGCGGCGGTTCTTCCCGCAGGTCCGAGGGCAAAGGTCGCACGCCTCGAGCCGCCGCGAAGCGGCCCGCGCCCTGCGGGCAAGCTCGCCGGCTTCGAAGAGGGAGAGATAGGAGGGGAGGTGGGGTCTTGGGATGCTCATGGCTCCAAGGGGGGGCGGTGTCTGACGTCGAGCGGCGTGGCCGATGCCGTGCCGGTCCGACCGGTGACCGTTCAGTGCCTCCAGCCGGTTCCCCGGCGGAATAGTAGATCGTCCAACGTTCGGGCCTTGTTCAACATTTCAGCAGATTTTGAATCATGGTTCGTCTCTAGCGCAAGGCCTTCGTAGCAAGCCGGAGCAACCTCCCGATCTTCGTTCGCGACGGGGTTCTGTACCGGTACGACTTCGATCCGGCCGTGGAGGGCTCGGGGAGTTGGCAGGCCGGCCGGTGACAGGCGCGCCGCGAGCCCACTTTCAAACGAGAATGGTTGCAACCAAATACTCTTTTGTGGATACTGCGCCCTTTGGAGGAACCGGGGGAGGATCTGTTCCGCGACCGCAGACCCGGGGCGAGAGGGAGTCTCACCGGCACGCTTCCTGTCTGAGGCTCCCAACTGGCGGAATTTATCCCGAAGACGGAGCGCTGCTCGCGTGCTCACAACTTCACGGGCAGGTTTTCGCGTTGTGCTCAGGCGCCGGGCGACTACCTTGAGCACCTGCGGTGCACAGCCGATAAGGGCCGTCCATTAACCCACCCATGCAGTCGAAAGGAGAGAGAATGAGGATGCGCACGTTACTTCTACCGGTCGTCTCGGCCGCCTTCTCGGCGGGACTAGTCCTAGTCGCGCAGGCAGAAGCGCAGCCCCCGAAGGCAGCTTCAAAACCGCAATACGTCGGCTCCCAGACCTGCGCGAAGTGCCACCCGGACGAGTACAAAAGTTGGAAGCTCACTTACCACAGCAAGATGGTTCGGAAGCGTGACGAAGGCATCCTCCGGGACGTGGTCGAAAAGTGGGCCACCGACGGCGTCAACCCCGGCCCGACGACGGGGAACGCAACGGGCAAGAAGGCTAGCATCCTGGACGTGGAGTACGTCGTCGGCTCCAACTGGAAGCAGAGATTCCTCGTGAAGAACGAGAAGACCGGCGGACTGCAGTTCTTGAACAAGCAGTACAACCGGTACACGGGCAAGTGGGAGAACTACGGCCAGAAGAACGACTGGAACACGATGTGTGCCACGTGCCACACGACCGGGTACCGCCTGCTGGAGTACGACGCGGCCAACCCTGCGGCGCAGAAAACGGCCTATGCCGAGCTCAACATCACCTGCGAGCAGTGCCACGGCCCCGGCGGTACGCACGTAAAGAGCAAATCGAAGAAGGACATCTGGAATTTCACCGGGAAGTCGGCAGCGGAGCAGTCACGGGTTTGCGGCTACTGCCACATCCGGGTCGAAAACGAGCAGTACAAGTCGGCTCAGGGAAACCCCCGCGAGGATCTTCCGCACCCCAAAATCGGCGAATCTTTCAAACCCTGGGAGGACTGGACGAAGTGGTACCCGGAGCACTTGATCGCCCCCGGCATCCAGCCGGAGGATAAGATCGACACCGAGTACAAGGGCGACCTAAAGGGAATGTTCCTCGTCGACGAAGTCTCGAAGGCCCGGGGGATCTACGAAGAAGGAAAGCACCACCAGGAATACCAGGGCCTTCTCCAGTCGAAGCACTACAAGGGCGGCGAGATGTCGTGCATTACCTGCCACTCGCCTCACGCGTCGAAGAAGAAGCCCATGAAGGATCCCCAGAAGAGCTGCGCCCAGTGCCACGACGCTTCGTACACATTCCAGAAGTTCATGCCGGGAACGGGGAAGACCGCGGACAACTTGTTCGTGCGATCTCACACCTTCGCTCCCGATCAGAAGCGGCCCGGACAGCCTACTGATTTCGACATCATCGGGCCTCCGGAGTACTACAAGTAGTCTCCCCTGGTTTCACGAGAAGGGCGGAGAAAACTCCGCCCTTCTCT
>JACRCS010000982.1 GCA_016218905.1 Deltaproteobacteria bacterium | reverse complement strand
TTTCGGGCGGTCACCCGGGACCTCTCGGCGAGCGGCGTGCGCGTGGTGGCGCAGGAGGCGGCCCTGCTGGACCTGCCCGCGGGCGCGTCGCTGCACCTCCAGATCCTGCTCCCGAGCCCGCACGGGGTGCTCAACGGCGACGGTGTGATTCGAAACGTCGTACGATCCAGGAGCGGCGAGGAGGTGGCGTTCCTGTGTCTCGCCTTCGACCGGGTCGGCACGGTTCAGCAGACGGTCCTGGAGCGGTTCCTGGCCTCCTGCGGCCCGTGAGGGGGGCTCGTCGGCGACGGGAGCCGCCGCGTCAGTGCGGCGTTGGCGCGGAAGCCGCCTCGGCGGGGAGCGACGCCGCGGTGCCGACGGGGCGGCCCAGGGGCTCGGCGGCAGCCCCGCCGTGGAACCGGTTGATGACGATGATGGAGATCCGGCGGTTGCGCGGATCCCCGGGGCTGCCAGGATAACGGAGGCGGGTGTCCGCGTAGCCCCGGATCTCGCGGACGTGCCGAGCCGACACGCCATTCTCCTCCAGCACGCGCCGCGCCGCGTTCGCGCGGTCCGCCGAGAGCTCCCAGTTGGTGTACCCGGTCCGGCCCGAGTAGGCGTGGCTGTCGGTGTGCCCCTCGACCGCGACGTCCATGTCCAGGGGTGCGATCGTGTGGGCGATCGTCGCCAAGGTCTTGATCCCGCTCGGGGAGAGGGTGGCGCTGCCGAGGTCGAAGAACGTCGATGAGCCGGCCTCCATGAGCTGGATGCGGAGGCCCTCGGCGGTCACCTCCACTTCGATCTGGCTGGAGATGTCCTTCAGTCCCGGTACCTCGCTCAGGGAGTCGAGGATCTCCTGACCCGCCTTCTCGAGCGCCGCCCGCACCTGCTGCTCCTGGAGGGGCGCGATCTGCCCCTGGACCGCGGGACCCGTGGCGAGCATCCCCTGGCCGCCGTCGAAGATCCCGGCGGCGACCTTGGCCTTGTAGCTTACCGGGTCCTGGAAGTACCCCTGCACGTGCTGTTTGACCACCTTGCTCTGGCCCACGATCCACATGACGAGGAAGAACGCCATCATCGCCGTGACGAAGTCGGCGTAGGCCACCTTCCAGGCTCCGCCGTGGTGGCCGGCGTGGCCGCCGCCCTTCCTGACGACGATGACAGGTCCCTGCTTGCCCTTGTCGGCCATGGGTCAACCCGCGGCGGCGCCGGCTTTGGCGGCCCGGAACGCCTCATCGAGCTGCGAGAAGCTCGGCCGGACGTCGCTGTAGATGGAGCGGCGCGCGAACTCGACCGAGACCGCGGGCGCGCAGCCCTTGTGGAAGGCCAGGAGAACCTGCTTCAGGGCGAGGTAGTACCGGCCTTCAGCGTCGGTCTTCGTCGCCAGGTTCTGGCTCAGGGGTTGCACGAAGCCGTAGGAGAGCAGGATGCCCAGAAAGGTCCCGACGAGGGCGGCGCCGACCTTGTGACCGATCTCGCTTGGGGGCCCGTCGATGGCCGCCATGGTGACGATGATGCCGAGCACGGCGGCCACAATCCCGAGGCCGGGCAAGGCGTCTCCGATCGTCTGCAGCACCTGCGAGGGCTTGGACGCCTCATGGTGGTGGGTGTCGAGGTCCACGTCCATCAGGGCGTCGAGGTCGTGCGCCTGGATGTCGGGGTCCGTGAGGATCAGGCGGAGGGTGTCGCACATGAACGCCACGGCGTGGTGGTTCTTGACGAAGCTCGCGTACTTCTTGAGGATCTCGCTCTCCTCGGGCTTCTCGACGTGATTCTCGAGCGCCAGCAGGCCCTCGCGCCGCGTGAGGTTGAGGAGCTCGTAGAGCATGAGCAGGAGGTCCAGGTAGTCCTTGCTCGTGGGCCCGCTCTTCATGATGCCGGCCAACTGCGAGAGCATCTGTTTGATCACCTTGGGCGACGTTCCGATGAGCAGTGCGCCCACGGCCGCGCCCCCGATGATGAGCAGCTCCGCGGGTTGATAGAGGGTCCCGATGGCGCCTCCCTCCCAGACGAAGCCGCACAGGATGCTGACGATGACGACGACAAATCCTATGATGGCAAGCACCCGAGCTCCTCCGTCGTTCCGAGTTGTGTCGCACCCCCGCCTACCGTATCGGCCGATCGGTGCAGGGCTTGAGGGAGCGCGCTTGCCTCCCGCCGCGGGTTGTGCTCTCCTGGCCTGGGATCCTTGCCGTGGGAGGCGCGTGGGTTGACCGGACCGAGAAGCGTGAGCCGAGAGCCACAGGTCTTCTTCGCCACGTGCGTACCGGGCGCCGAGGCGGCGCTCCTGGCCGAGGTGAAGGCGGCTCGACTGGGCCGCCCCGAGGCCCAGGTGGGTGGGGTTCGCTTCCAGGGGATCGTGGCCGACGGGTGGCGGGCCGTGCTCCACCTGCGGGTGGCCTTGCGGATCTACCGCCAGCTGGCGCGGTTTGCGGCCGCCACAGCCGAGGATCTATACAAGGGGGCCTGCTCCGTGGCCTGGGACCGTGTGATGGGCCCGGAGCATACCCTGGCCGCAGCTGCGGTGGGCCTCACCGGTTGGGACGGGAAGAGCCCCTTCCTAGACCCTTTCTGCGGCTCGGGGACCCTGCTCATCGAGGCCGGCCTCCTGGCTGCGAACGTGGCTCCGGGCCTCCTGGGGAGCGACTTCTCCTTCGCCCGGCTGCCCGGATTCGACCTGGCGCGGTGGGAGGAGATGCGCAGCGCGGCCCTCGCCGCGGTTCAACCCCCCCGGCGCCGGATTCTCCGGGGCGGTGACGTGGATCCCGCCGCGGTCGAGGCTACGCGCCGAAACGCGGAGGCGGCCGGAGTGGGGGACTTGGTGCGGGTGGAGGTGGCCGATGCCCGCGACGTTTCACCGACTCCGGGGTGGGGGGCCACGGTTCTGTCCAACCCGCCGTACGG
>JACRCS010000976.1 GCA_016218905.1 Deltaproteobacteria bacterium | reverse complement strand
GCTTGTCCTCGCTCGCCTGCCGTTGCGCTGTGGAAGCGGTGACTCCCAGGTACCGCCCCACCGCCGCCCCGGAGTATCCGTAGTCCCGGACCGCGATCTGAATGAACGCCCTGCGCGCGGCCACCGCGTCCGGCCGCTTCACCCCGCTTCGCAAGGCCCGCTCCGACACGCCCGCCACCGACAGCACACGCCTTGCGAGCTCGTCCAAGCCAATCTTCACCCGAAGGGCTTGCCTCCTCTCCCAGTCGGCCTCAGCGAGAATGTCGTGCACGAACTCCGGGCTCCCAAGGACTCGTTCATCATAAGCAAGCTGCTCCTGCTCCTCGCCTCGTCTTCGCCCCGGCCGCTCCAGCCAGGCTCCGCAGCTTCTCCTCAAGCCTCCTCCGACGAGCTCGGGACGGCTACCCTCCTCCACCCCGGCTCGAACAAAGGCTTCATAACGCTGGCGAGCTTGGTCCTCCGTGTCCCCGAACCGCCCCAGGATCTCTCGAACTTCCTGCCACGGCCTCTGCACCCTCCCGAGTACCGCGGAGTGGCCGCAGTAGGGGAAGGCATCGAGTTCCTCCATGCTGCCCACGACGCTTGCGCGCAATGGGTTCAGGTGGATGTAGCGGACGAGCTCCAGCAGGTACGTCTCCTCTTCGCAAACGATCGAGCGGTACCGATTCTGGAACACGTGGCCGTGCCGCTTGTGGCGCAGATTGAAGCTGACTGCGTAGCCGGTCATCACGCGTCGCATGACGGAAGGAAGGCCCGCCTCTCCCGATCGGAGCAGTAGGTGAAAGTGGTTGGAGAGCAATGTCCAAGCGAAAATGGCGCATTGGCCCCACGTCACGGCGGCTTCAAGCCGCCGAAGGAAATCTTCGTAGTCCTCCCGTCCCAAGAAGATCGCGCGCCGCTCGATCCCCCGAGCGATCACATGGTGGAGGGTTCCGGGTGCGTCAAGTCTGGCTTGTCTCGGCATGCAGGGAGTGTAGCACGCCCAAAGCCGTGCGAGAATAGCAGTATTTCAGTTACGTCCCCCTTGACGTGCTCGTCCCCCTTGACGTGCTGCTCTTCCTCAACCTGCTCTTCCTCAACGTGCTCTTCCTCCGGTAGGATTCCCGGCCGAGAGGGGAAGTCTTCAGCACCCGGTAGAACTGGAGAGCCATGATCTTTCTCGTAGCCAAGTTCGCGGAGCAGTGGCTCGCGCCGGCCGCGGCCGGCTGCCTGCTCATGGCCCTGGGTCTCCTCCTCCTCACCTGGAGGGCCCGCACGGGCAGGGCGATCGCCGCGGTGGGCCTCGCGCTCCTCTGGGTCCTCAGCACCGGTGCCGTCTCCGGGCGCCTCCTCGCGCGGCTCGAGGGCGCCTATCCGGTTCCGCCCCCGTCGGCCCGCGCCGACGCCGTCGTCCTGCTGGCGGGCGTCGTCGACCTCGCCCGCTCCACCCCCGAGCACGTGGAGTTCGGCGAAGGAGTGGACCGGGTCCTGGAAGCGGCGCGGCTCGTCAGGACCGGCCGCGCGCGGCGGCTCGTGATCTCGGGGGGGAGCGGGGACCCGCTGCGGCCGAAGGCCTCGGAAGCCGACCTGCTGGCCCGCTTTGCCGTCGAGTTCGGCGTCCCTCCCGGGGCCATCCTGGTGCAGCAGCGAAGCCGCACCACGGCGGAGGACGCCCGGTTCACCGCTCCACTCATCCGGGAGAAGGGCATCGGTCGCTTCTTCCTCGTCACGAGCGCCTACCACATGCCCCGCGCCGTCGGGTGCTTCAAAAAGCTTGGGCTCGAGCCTCTGCCCTACCCCGTGGACTTTCAGGCCCTGCCCCGCCGTCCGGACCTCTCCCGGTACACGCCGACCGTGTCGGGGCTTCGGGCGGCGACGATCGCCTTCCACGAGTACCTGGGCTACGGCATCTACTGGCTTTCCGGCCGCGTGCCCCGGTAGGATAGCGCCCGTGCTTCGCACCCAGCCCGCCGGGAATTCGATGCTCCACTCCTCGTGGGGGAGGGTCCACGCCCTCCTCGAGATGATCAAGTTCTCCCACACGGTCTTCGCCCTGCCCTTCGCGCTCACGGGGCTCGTGCTGGCCGCCGGCGGCCTGCCGCCTCTGCGCACGCTCCTCTGGGTACTCGCGGCGATGGTCGGTGCGAGGACGGCCGCCATGGCGTGGAACCGGATCGCGGACCGGGAGATCGACGCTCGCAACCCGCGCACCGCCGAGCGCCACCTACCGAGCGGCAAGGTCTCCTCTGCCGAAGCCTGGGGCCTCACGATCGCGGGTCTCCTGCTCATGGAGCTCTCCGCCTGGCGATTGAACCCGCTCTGCCTCCGGCTCTCGCCCATCGCCGTCGGCGTCATCTTCCTCTACCCGTACGCGAAACGGTTCACCTCCCTCTGCCATTACCTCCTCGGCCTCGCGCTCTCCGCCGCCCCGCTCGGGGCCTGGGTCGCCGTGACCGGGGAGTGGAGCCTGCGGATCATGCCGCTCGGCCTGGCCGTGCTCGTATGGGTGGCGGGCTTCGACGTCCTCTACGCCCTCCAGGACTTCGACTTCGACTGCGCCGAGGGGCTCCTCAGCCTCCCACGAAAGCTCGGC
>JACRCS010000975.1 GCA_016218905.1 Deltaproteobacteria bacterium | reverse complement strand
CTATCTTAAGGGCCGCTCCGTTCGAAAGATAGCCCAAGGTGACCTGGACGATTCCCGGCGTGCGTGCTCGTGCCGTGTCACAGGTTCGGGGACGGGATCGGCAGGGCGGCGGTCTCCCTTCGGGGCCAGCGGGCCCGCGGCCCTCTGGAGGTGCGAGGCACACGGGGGTTCGTTCAAGCCAGCCCCCGAACAGGCCCCGCACGAACGCGGTCCACGGGTTGGCGCCGCGTTGGCGCGGGCGTCTGTCGACGGCGCACCGCGGGGGGGGCTTGCCCGGGCCTCCCCGGCTCCGTGCCGCCCTTCAGAGAACGGGGCGTCGGTGGCAGCTGTCGAGGGCATGAAGCCGCTTCTCGGCAGCCGGCTGCGGCAAGAGACGCTTCAACGGACGCGCCGAACTCACGGGAGGCGGAGTCGAGCGAGCCGGCTGCAGCGGCTGCAGGGGAAGACCTTGGTCCCGCAGGTGCGCCTTGGGCAGCCGACCGCGCGGCCCTCCAGAGCCAGGGTGACCCTCTCGAGGCGCTGGTCTTGCCGGCCTTTCACGAGCACCACGTCCCCCGGGCCGAGCTCGTCCCTGAGGAGCTCTACGGCGGTTCGATAGGAACCGCGGCAGCGGGCGATGCGCTCCCGCGGGAAGCCAGCTTCCGATGCCCCACCCGGGAGCGTGTGCTCCACGCGATCCCCCAGGACGAGGATCCGGTCGCAGCTGGCCGCCGCCCTCCGCCCCAGGGCGCGGTAGATGGGGCCCTGGCTGCCCGGGGGTTCCGTGACGTCGCCTAGGAGCGCGAAGCGGCGCCGGGCGGGCACCTCGGCGAGGAAATCCAGGGCCGCCTCGATCGACTCGAGAGGGGCCTTGAAGTCGTCGCGCACAACGATGGCCCCCGAAGGCAGGAACACCGGCTGAAACCGGCCGGGGGAGGGCTCCACGGCCTCCAGTCGGCAAGCGGCCAGCCCTGGGTCGGTGCCCGCGGCCCAGGCCGCCGCTAGCGCAGCCAGCACCGGGTAGACCATGACGCGGCCGAAGAGCCGGCTCTGGAGCTCCAGAGTGCGCCCCCCCACCTCCACCGTCAGGGCCGTTCCCCGCGGCCAGCGAAGGTCTGCCGTTCTGGCGCGCACGTCGCAATGGGGCTCGAAGCCGTAGGTCACGGTTCGGGCACGGCTACCCGCAGCCATCGGGCACACCCGCGGGTCGTCCCCGTTGAGCACGGCGACGCCTCCCGGCCCGAGAGCCCGCACCATCTGCCCCTTCTCCCGCTGCGTCGCGTCGAGGGCGCCGAGGCTCCTCCTGTGCTCGCTCGCCACGGCCGTGACGACGGTCAGGTCGGGCCGGAGCATGTCGGCGTAGACCTCCATCTGGCCGGGCCCGTCGATGCCGACTTCGAGCACGGCTCGGCCCTGCCAGGGGTGAACGGCCAGGAGGTTCAGGGCGAGGAGACCGAACTGGTTGGAGGGGAGCGGCCCCATGCGTGCGCCGAGAGCGGCCGCCACGCAGCGGGCGGTCGTGGTCTTCCCCAGCGACCCGGTCACGGCCACGACGCGCGTCCGAGCCAGGGCGGCGCGGCGCCAGGCTCGGGCCGCCGGTCGAAGCACGGGCCATAGGCGCCATGCGCCCCCCCTGAGCACCTCCCAGCGCCCCTCGGGGAAACGCAGGAGCCCCGGCACGTCACGCCAGCCATAGCCCATGTCTTCTCCTCACGAAGAGCTCCTGCCAGAGCTGAACTCCCAACACCCCGAAGAGCTGACGCCCGAGTCGAGCCCCCGCCCGGTGAGCCGCCAGCGCACGGCGCACCCCCTGGGGACGGAAGCAGCCGGCGGCCGCAAGGGGCCCGTCCTCCAGGAGGTCGGAGGCCCAGGCGGGCAGGGGTCCCCGAAGCCACTCGTCCAGAGGTCCCTCGAGGCCCCTCTTGGCGCGCAGCCGAATGTCGTCGGGCAGCACCCCCTTCATGGCCCGGCGCAGGACGTCCTTTTCCCGCCACCCGCGCATCTTCACGGCGGGTGGAATCTGGGCGCAGAGCTCCACCAGCTCGTGGTCCAGGAACGGCACACGGGCCTCGACGGAGAAGGCCATGGTGCAGCGATCCAGGTCGCGCTCGATGAAGTCGGGCAGCCGGACCACGAGGTCATGGTATTGGAGCTGGGTGAAGGGGTGCCAGCGCGGGAAACCCTGAGGCGTCGGCCGCCGCTTGGGCACGCCGTCGAGCCGATCGGCGAATTCCGATGTGAGCAGCTCCCGACCGACCTCCCAGCGAGGCGGCCCCACCATGGCCTGGAAGCGGGCCAGGTCCATCCTGGGGGTGGCTGCCAACAGGCGGGCCGCTCCGGGCCTCAGGCGGGCCAGCGCGCCGGCGGCCAGGTGCCGCAGAGGCCAGGGGACGTGAGCCAACGGTCCGAGAAATCGCTGCCCGTGGTACCACCGGTAGCCTCCGAAGACCTCGTCGGCACCCTCCCCGGTGAGCACCGTCTTGACCCGGGCGCCGGCCAGGCGCGCCAGCACCATTCGGGGCACCTCCACGGCCGAAAGCGAGATGTCTTCGGCGTGCCACACGGCGCGCGCCGCGAGGCTGTCGAAGTCGCTCCCCCGGAAGACGGCGCGTTCGTCCCGGAGAGCATACCCGCCGCACTGGGCCAGGGTGCGCCCCTGCGCCGTCTCATCGCAGCGACCATCCTCGAAGGCCAGGGTGAAGCTGTGCAGGGGGCCTGCAGAGGCTCGAGCGGCCAGGGTCGCCACGGCGTTGGAGTCGAGGCCGGGGCTCAGGAGGACGCCCACCGGGACATCGCTTCGAAGGTGGACGCGCACGGTCTCGTCGAGCTTGGCCGCCAGGGCCTCGGCCCACTCCTGAGGCGAGCGCCGCGGGAAGGCTCCGGACTCCGGGAAGGACGGCGACCAGTAGGGTCGCAGGGTGGCTGTTTCCCGCTTCCATGCCAGGGTGTGCCCGGGCGGGAGGCGCCGTACCCCCTCGGCCAGCGTCCGCGGGGTGAGCACCCAGCCGAAGGCGAAGAGCTCGGCTACGGCCTGGGGGTCGAGGCGGGGAAGCACGCCCCCGGGGACCAAGAGGGACTTGTACTCGGACGCGAACCAGAGGCCCTCGGGGGTGATGGCGTAGTGCAGGGGCTTGATGCCGAGGCGGTCGCGTGCCAGGAGCAAGAGCCGCCGTCGTGCGTCCCAGAGAGCGAACGCGAACATGCCCCTCAGGCTCCTGACCAGATCGGCGCCCTGGGACTCGTAGAGGTGCACGATCGCCTCGGCGTCGGAGCCGGTGCGGAAGCGGTGCCCCTCGGCCTCGAGCCGGAGGCGCAGCTCGGGAGCGTTATAGATCTCCCCGTTGCAGACAAGCGTCACCGTGGCGTCTTCGTTCGAGAGGGGCTGGTGTCCGCCCTCGGGGTCGATGATGGAGAGACGCCGAACGCCGAGTCCGACCCCGGGGGCCAGGTGGAGGCTGCCTTCGTCGGGGCCCCGGTGAAGGAGGAGGTCGGCCATGCGCGCGAGGAGCCCCGGATCCACCGGCGCCTCGGGGTCGCGCGGGGCGAAGCCGCAGATGCCGCACATGTCAGTGCCTCGCTCTCTGCGCCGCCCTCTCCCAGGCCTGCCTGAGAGACACCAGGCCGCCCCCGTCGCCGCGGACCAGGAAGTCGACGGAAGCGGCCGAAAGGGGGGCGTCCCCGGGGGGGAAGAACCATAGCCCGGCGTGGGGCCAGGGGTCAAAGATCGCCTCGGCCCCGAAGCGGCTCTTGTGATGGTACACGCCGTCGCGCGTGTGGGGGCGGCTGCGCAGCAGATCCACGTGCCGCACGCGGTGGTCCCTCGCCCAGCGGAGCAACCAGTAGTAGACCGCCGAGAGCGCCCCCTGTCTGAGACGCTCCTCGAAGGGCTCTCGCAACCCGAAGGCCACCACCGTCACCGTGTCTCGGCGCCGCCGGCACACGGCGGCAGCCACCCAGTGCTCCTCTTGGAAGACCCGGAGCACGAAGCCCCGGCGTGTCGCTGCCCTGAGCTGCGCGAGGCTTCGCGGATGGGCCAGGGCGCCAAAGCGCCAGGTCACATAAGGGAAGTACAGGCCGTGGTAGTACTCGTCGACGGCCTTCTGGTCCACGGCCACGTCGTAACGGAATCCGAACTTCCTCACCTTGCGGCCGAACGTGCCCTCGAGGGACGGCACCCTGCTTCGGTGACAGGGGCTCTCCAGGTCGATGACCTGGCGCACCCACGGCAGCGTGCCGAAGCCGCCGGTCGGCAGCAGGGGACCCAGGAGCCGGTTCACCTCTACGCAGAGGCTATTGTCCGGAGGGGCTGCGAGGCGGGACAGTCCGCGTAGGGGAAAGGCACAGATCTTCCGGGGCTGACCGCCGTGCACCAGGGCGAGCCAGGGCAGGCTCTCCCCCTCCCCCACGTACACGGCCGGTGACGCGGTATCCGCGATCTCGGCGCACACGAGTTTCCGAGTGCGACCGAGAAGCGCGGCTCGGCGGAGAGCCCCCGCCAGGGCGAGGGCGGGGCCCGCACACGGCTCATGCAGTGCCGTCACGACTCTTCTCGAGTAACCGTTCGCTCCCCCGGGGACTTTGAAGTGGCGTCAGCACCGAGCCGCCGGGGCACGCCCGACGCTGCGCAGGACGATCCCTGACACCGGCAACGCTGAGGAGTGCACCTCGCGCGCGAGCTTGGTCTTCGTCGATTGGCGTCATTCCAACCCCGCGTCCTGCTCCGCGCGCGGCGCGTCCAACCGGCTCGGCCCGGGGGGGAGTGAACGGTTACCTTCTCGACACGGCGCCCCGGGTCGCCAAGGGGTAGGGTCGAGGGTTGCCCGAAGACAGTGGCCGCGTGTGGCCATCTCGGCCCAACAGCCTCCGGCACAGGCCCCTTTCTGCGGGCAATCCCGGCAGCCCTCAGGGAGCGCGCGCCGCCGCAGGGGACGTAGAGCCTCGTGCCAGAGCTCGGAGAAGGGACGGTCCTTGACGTTTCCCACGCCGAGGCCCAGGTCATAGGGCTGATGGCAGCCGAGTACCGTGCCGTCGGGCATGACCGAGCAACGGGTGCGCCCGGCGCCGCAGAAGAACGGCCGGCCCCGCTTCTTCCCGAGAAAGGGCCAGAGGTAACCGTGGGCCTCGCCGAGGCCGACCGGCAGGTCGCCGTCCGCTGACTCCAGGAAGGCACCCAGCCGGCGAAGCCCCTCGCCGTCGAGCAGGCTGTCTTCTGATCCCGCGGCGCGGCCGACGGGGGCCACCGGGGTAAGGTGCCAACGCGTGGCAGCCGAGCGGCGCACCTCTTCGAAGAGAGCCGGCAGGAGTGGCAAGGTTTCGGCCATCACCACCGTGTTGATGATGCGCGTCGGCACGTGCCGGCCTGCGAAGAGTTCCAGGGACTGCAGCACTCGCGCGAAAGAACCGGTGCCCCGCAGGCGGTCATGGTGCGCCGGCGGTCCATCCAGGCTGGTGAACAGAAGAAACCATGGCAGGTGCTCCAATTCGCTCCAGAGGTCGGGTACGAACCAGCCGTTGGTCACGAGGCCCAGCGACAGTCCTCGCAGGGCGGCGCGGGTGAGTAGTTCCGGGAGGTCGCCGCGGACCAGGGGTTCGCCTCCGGAGACGACCAGGCGTCGGACGCCCATCCGCCCCAGGTCGTCAACGAAGGCCTCTGCCTCGGCAGTGGTCAGCTCGGGGCGATCCGCCTCACCGGCGTTGGCTTCGCAGAAGGGGCAGCGGAAGTTGCAGCAGTAGGTGACGAGCCACTGCACGAAGGTCAGCGGCTTGAGGAGGCCGAGGCGGTCGAGGCCGGCACAGGCCGCCCGCTTGAGCCTCGGCTCAAAGGAAAAGCGTAGGGTGGACAGAGGGTTGGACCGCATCCTCAGGGTCCGATGGATCGCCGGGACGAGGCGACAGCGCGGAGTGCCACGCACAGGGCCGCGCTCACCTCTTCCTCTGCGCGCCGCGGTATCGCAATCCGATGATCGCGTTGTAGACCCAGCCGATGGCCGCCCCGGCCAGCGTCCCGACGGCGAAGCCGTAGGCGGCTCCGACGAAGCTCCCCAGGAAGGTCACCCGGTAGCCCAGGAAGTACTGGCTCAGCAGCTGGAGGTGGGGGCCGACCTGCTTGCCGCCCTTTACTACGAGCCAGTTGGTCGCGAGGAAGATCGCGAGGCCAAAGAGCACGCCCAGCGCGAACCCGAGCACCTGGGCATTGAGCCTCAGGACGCCCCCCATCAGTTCCTCGACATCTGCGTCCCGGTCCTTCGTCATGCCGGTACCCTTCTGCGGCCGCACGGGTCACACCCGATCGAGCAGCGTCGCCAGAGAAACCGACGCGCCCCGTCTCTTGACGTGGTGCACGTAGAACGCCACCGCGAGGTTCCGAGTGTAGGCGAGGAGCCAGCCGAACAGGAAGCCCCACAGGAAACTGTAGCCGAAGGCGACGAAGGAGCCCTCGACGCTGACGGTGTAGCCCGCAAAGTACTGGGACAGGAGGCCCAGGTTCGGCCCCACCACCGCACCGCCCTTGATGACCAGCCAGAGCGTGGCGCAGAAGAGGGCCAGCCCCGACACGGTCCCGACGGCGGTGGCCAGCGCCAGTTTGTCGAGTCGCGCGAGCGTTGTCGCCACCAGGACCTCGGCGGCGGGCGTGGCCCGGCCCCTCTGCCCCTCCTCCAGGTACTCTTCCTCGTCGTTCACCGCCCACAGGTCGTGCTGGGCGCCGACTGCGTTCTCCGCCCCGAGGATCCCGGTGAGCATCGAGTGGTCCATGTTGTTGTACCGGTGCATCCCGGCCCGGCCGACCGTCTGCACGTTCTCGAAGCCGGCGAGGTACTCGCGGATCACGGTGAGGTGCTCCTTGTAACCCTGGTCGTAGATCGGGTAGGCGTCGGGCTGGCGGACCACAAACGAGTCGCACACGTCCGCGGCCTCCGCCAGACCCAGAGCGCCGAGCTCCCTGGCCGCCAGCGCTCCCAGCGCGGAGTCCGGCAGGCACCACAGTTCGTCGCCCTCGTCGCAGAAGTACTCCATGCCCACGTTCGTCCGGGCCGGGTCCGGCGCCAGGGCCGCGCTCCAGTTCTTGAAGTTCTGGATGCGCCCGACCTTGACGTCGGGGCTGTGCACGTAGATCCACTGGTCCGGGAAGAGCGCCGGCCGGTCGACGAGGAGTCCGACCATGAGGAAGGACCGGTAGGTCAGGTGAGACGCGGCCCGGAGGACCGGCTCGGGCGCGGCCGGCTCCAGGAGGCGCACGAGCCGGTGCAGGGGGACGCTGGAGATGATCTGGTCCGCTCGGACGTCGAGGTCGCGACCGTTCTCCCGAAGCCCGACCCCGGTGACGCGCCGCCCGTCGTGGGTCAGCCGGACCGCCTCGCAGCCGCAGCGCACCCGCCCGCCGCCACGCTCGATCTCGTCGCGAAACCTCTCCCACATCATGCCGGGCCCCAGGCGGGGGTAGTCGAACTCGTCGATGAGACTCTTGGCCCGGCGTCCGCCCAGGAGCGCGTTCGCGACGGCGGCCGCGAGCGATAGGCCCTGAATGCGTTGGGCGGCCCAGTCCGCCTGGATTCGGGTGCACGGAATGCCCCAGACCTTCTCCGTGTAGGTGCGGAAGAACGTCTCGTAGAGCCGTTGCCCGAAGCGGTTCGAGACCCACTGTTCGAAGTTCTCCTCCTCGGGGTGGGGGAAGACCCTGGCCGCGCCATAGCTGAGCGCGATGAGGGCGCTCTCGCGCAGGCCGAGGTTGGCCACGGTGTTTGGCAGTGAGAGAGGGTACTGGAAGAACCGGCCGCGGTAGTAGATCCTCGACAGCCGCGCCACCTTGAGGAAGTCGGCGCCCATCCTCCGGCGCCAGAGCCGGTCGATTCTCTCGTTCTTCGTGAAGAAACGGTGGCCGCCGATGTCGAACCCGAAGCCCTTGTAGGTCTCGGTCCGGGCGATTCCCCCGACCTGGCTGCGCGCCTCGCACACGGTCGGCCGATGCCCGCGCGCGACGAGCTCGTGGGCCGCGGCGAGCCCGGCCGGCCCACCGCCCAGGATGAGGAGCGGGTCACCCCCCATGGCGGGCGATGTTGTCGGCGCTGGGCGCAGCTCCAGCCGTTCCACGAAGCCGGCTTCGGGCGAGGCCGAGGCCGAAGGCGAGGCCGGAGTAGAAGAAGTGGAGCCAGTGCCAGGGCAGCGCCTTGGCCAGGAACAGGGCGCCGCGCTTGCGGACCAGGAAGCGATAGAAGGCCCCGTTGAGCCCCAGGAGAGCGGTTGCCGCCACCGCCGGCAAGGGCCACAGCCCGTGCCGCGCCAGGGCCATGGGCGCAGTGAGGGCGAGAAGACAGGCCAGGGCCACGCTCAGTCGGCTCTTCACGGTCACGTTGAGATCGTCGATGAAGCGCCCCTCCGCCAGGATCAGCTCGGTCCACGGCAGGGCTCGCCCGAAGAACTCCGCCTCCAGGTGCGACCTCAGCGTCCACCGCTTCAGGTGCGTGGCCCGGAGGTCCTTGAGTATCCGGATGGAGTGCCCGCTGCGCCGCAGGCGGTAGCCGAGCTCGATGTCCTCGACGCTGGGTTTTCGGTACCGTTCGTCGAAGCCGCCCGCCTCCTCGAAGATGCAGCGCCTCACGGCACCGCAGCCGGCCCAGAAGGTCGAGGCCGCGTCGTTCCCGGTCTGGTGCACCCAGTGGTGTTGCAGGTTCTTGTACTGGGACAGCAGGTTGGGTTCGGAGGGCTCGTCGTCGTAGGAGCCGAAGCAGGCGGCCAGACCGGGGTCTGCGCCGAAGGCCGCGGCCACAAGCGACACCGCATCCGGTGCGACGGCCACATCGGCGTCGACGAAGAGGAGCACCTCTCCCCCCGCCTCCTTCGCCCCCCGATTGCGCGCCGCGGCCGGCCCTTGGGCCCGCGGGAGCCGGACCACCCGGGCTCCGGCCTCCTTCGCAACCCGGGCCGAGCCGTCGGTGTCGCCGTCTGCCACCACGACGACCTCGAGGGGCGGCGGGCGGAGGGCTCGCAAGTTCTCGAGACACCGGAGGAAACGGGCACCGCCGTCGTGCACGGGCACGACGATCGAAACGGACGGAACGTCTTCGGGGCTCTTCATCGGGCTCCGCTCTCAGCAGGCTTGGCCTCGCGGGGCGGTCCGGGAAAGGGTGCCCGCCCGCGCATCGCGCATTGGAGCATGGGCGGGTACAGGGGCGCAAGCGGCCCGGACGCGTGCACGGCTCGTCGACACGGCCCTTGCCAAGGACGCTCGGGTTGACCGATTCTTGTGCCCCGCGGCTCGGCGCGAATGCAGTCAGGAGGTGGAAGCAATGAAGCGTCACGAGAGCAGCGTTTGGCGGCCGCAGGGCGCGAGCACGGCGCGAAAGACGGCAGGGGACCCGTCGGTTGCCGCCTCGCCCGAGGCGGGTGGCTGGCGCGTCCTTGCGCGCAGGGGCGGAGAGAACGCCGAACGTCTCCTGCTGCTCTTCCAGGCGGCGGTGGTCGCGCGTCTCCTGTTCTTGGCCGTGACCCGGTCGTTCGATCACGACGAGCTCGAGGCCGTACATTCCGCTTGGAAGATCCTCCACGGGGAAAGGATCTACGTCGACTTCTTGAACCAGCATCATCCGCTCTTCTACTACGTTCTGGCACCCATCATCGCCCTTCTGGGAGAGGGGTCCGGGACGATCGTCGTGCTCCGCGTCGCGATGGTGGGGGTCCTGGTCTTCATCCTGGTGGTGACCTACAAGATCGCGCGCCTCGTCTTCGACCGGGAGACGGCGGTCGTGAGCACGTTGTTCTTGTCGACAGCGCTCGTCTTCACCCAGACGGCGATGGAGATCCGGCCCGATGTCCCGCAGGCGCTGTGCGGCGTCGCGGCCGTCTTCTTTCTTCTGCGCTTCTTCGAACGAAGAGCGCTCCGGGACCTCGCGGTGAGCGGCCTCATGTTCGGTGTCTCGTTTCTCTTCCTCCAGAAGGTGCTTCTTCTCATCGTCCCGGCCCAGGTGCTGTTGCTCTGGTGTGTCTACAAGAGGGACGTCCGATGGCTGGAGGTCGGTGTGCACCTCGGCTTTCTCGCCCTTCCGTTGCTCGTCTATGCCGCCTACGTTTTGGCCGCAGGTTCCGGGCGGTCCTATGTCGATTGTTGCTGGTTGATCAACTATCGATGGAACCGAAACGTCACGGTAGTCCGGAATCTCTCTCAGTCTTCGGCGGTGTTCGGTTCCCTGCAGGTGAATCCGGCGCTGTGGGGTGGTTACCTCTTCGGGGCGATCTTCTTTGCAGAAACGCCGTTGCGGAGAAGGTTGACGTTCCTGTCGATCGGCGTGCTGGCGGCTACGTTTGTGCGGAAGCCCCTGGCGCAGGACCTGATCCTGGCGGTTCCGCTCGCCTCGGTGGTTTCGGCCCATGCGGTGCGGTCCCTGCTCAACGACAAGGTCAAGCTCCTGGTGGCGGTGGCGCTCTCGATCGCCCTTCCATCCTTGGTCCTCGCGTTCGGGGAGTACCGCGACAATCGGGCGCAGCGTCAGAAGATCGACTATGTGCTGTCGATCGCCCGCGCCGCCGAGCGCGTGTACGACGGGGACATCCGCTTCAACGTGTTCCGGAAGGACATCGACTTCGCTTGGTTCTCGGTCAGGCCCGGAGGGGCTCTCGACATCTACCGGGCGCTGACCGGATACCGGTACGACGTCTACGCGGCGATCGACCGGATGAAGCCGGCGGTGATCTCCGAGTATGGCCTCTCCGACCCGAACGATCCGAGGATCTCCCACTACTATGTGCGGTCCCCACGGTATGACGACCTGTTGATTCGCGCCCGATGACGCCGGTCCCCCGGGCCGGGCGCCGGCGCCGGTGCGTCCCGCGTCGGTGGCGCTGGCGGGGCCTGAGTCCGTGACCCTGGAAAGGAGCTCAGAGCACCCGATGCCTCTGCCGAAAGAAGCCCGGGGCGCAAGCCCCCACCTCGATGCGCCCCTCGCCGACCGGATGCGCCCCCGCACCCTGGACGAGGTGGTCGGCCAGGACGGGATCGTCGGGCCGGGCAAACCCCTGCGCCGGGCGATCGAGGCGGGGGAGATCCCCTCGCTCCTGCTCTGGGGACCCCCGGGGAGCGGCAAGACCACGCTCGCCCGCCTCCTGGCACAGCTCTCCGGGTACCGCTTCGTGGGGCTTTCTGCCGTCCTCGTGGGCGTCAAGGAGGTGCGGGAGGTCGTGGAGGAGGCGCGGGTGCGCCGGGCCGAGGGGGGGCGGACGCTCCTCTTCCTGGACGAGATCCACCGCTTCAACAAGGCCCAGCAGGATGCGCTCCTGCCCCACGTGGAGGACGG